>JAQUCZ010000049.1 GCA_028685945.1 Sulfurimonadaceae bacterium
TCACCGCTACCGCCGAATTGCCGAGCCACTGGGCAAGCTCTTCGTCTTGTTGTAAAATCGACGCTAATCGATTCAGATTCGTTATCTCTAATCGGAGAGGTTGTTTTTGTATCGGTCCTAAAAATTCTACCGTGACCATAAGCAGGCTCCTTCTCTTATTTTTTCGCGCCGATTATATCTAAATAAGCTAAGTGCTGTATAATTTCGCCAATTTAATGCGGGAGGCGCGGGAATGGTTTTTGGAAAAATAGAGTATCTCAATCTCTTGCCGTTTCATGTATTTATGAAGCGTTTTACCAAAGATTCCTCCTCGAGAATGGGGATGCACTACAAAAAAGGGGTGCCCGCCGCCATCAACAAAAAGTTTGCCTCCCGCCGCGTCGATGCCGCCTTTATATCAAGCATACGCGCCCGCGGCTACAAAAACGCGGGGCTTGGGATCATAGCCAAAAGAAAAGAGGTTCGCAGCGTTTTGGTGATCCCCTCGGCGCAAATGCGCGAAGACAAAGAATCTGCAACATCCAATCTTTTGGCAAAAGTTCTAGGTGTCAAAGGGGAGGTGCTCATAGGGGACAAAGCGCTCCGCTATTACCTCCAAAGCACCGAGCACACCGATCTTGCGACCCTTTGGCATGCCAAGCACAATCTCCCTTTTGTTTTTGCGCTTTTATGCTACCACAAAGACAAAGCACTCTATGAAAAAATAAAAAAACAGTTTCTTGTCGCCAACATCAAGATCCCCCGATATATCCTCCAAGAGGCTTCCAAAAGAACGCAGATCCCTCCGCAAGAGATTCTCGATTACCTTCGCTATATCTCCTACGAAGTGGACAAAAAAGCGCTTTTGGGTCTTAAAAAATTCTACAAAGCAGTGGATAATTTAGTTTGATATGTGTTACAATCTCCTCTATGAGCAGAATCTTATTTTTTCTTTTTATCGGTACCCTTTTAAGCGCCTATGAGCCTATTGCGCCTATCCCCTTGCACGAGCAAACGAACATGCCAAAGGCAAAAGTGGGGCAGTTGCTTTTTTTTGACACCTCCCTCTCCAAAGACGGCACAATCTCCTGTTTTAGCTGCCACAACATCTACGAAGGGGGCGCCGACGAGAGAAAGCTCTCCTTGGGCGTCGGGGGCAAAGAGGGCGATATCCACTCCCCAAGCGTCTTCAATGCTCGCTACAACTTCAAACAGTTTTGGAACGGAAGAGCCGCAAATCTGCACGAACAAGCCGAGGGTCCGCTTAATAACCCTTTTGAACATGCCATGGATAAAGAGAGCATCGAAAAGGTGCTTAATGCTTCCCCCTCTTACCGCAAGATGTTCCAGACCCTCTATGGCACCAACCGCGTTCGCTACGAAGATGCCATCGACGCCATCGTAGCCTTTGAAGAGACCCTCACCACACCCAATGCAAAGTTCGACCGCTACCTGCGGGGGGAGATAAGCCTAAGCGAAGCGGAGAAACACGGCTATATGCTTTTTAAACAATACGGCTGTATCACATGCCACAACGGGATCAACGTCGGAGGGAATTCATTTCAAAAAATGGGAACCTTCACCCCTTACAAATCATTGCAAACCTATCCCGATCGCAAAGCTATCACGGGCAAAAAAGAACATGCCAACGTTTTTAAAGTGCCTACGCTCAGAAATATCGCCCTTAGCGCGCCCTATTTTCACGATGCTTCCGCGCCCACCCTGCGCGATGCGGTAAAATTGATGGCACATTACAACCTCGGGGTAAAAATACCCGATGAGGACATAGACGCCATCGTACTCTTTCTCAACACCCTTACGGGTGAAAAACCCGAGATAACGGAGCCGCGATGAGCCTTTCGCGCCTGATCCTCTCGGTACTCTTTATAGGTTTTATCTCTGCCGTTTCCCTGACCTATTTTTATTTTATGCAAAGAGACGTAACAACACAGAATAAAGAGTTTCTTATAAGAATCAACACCCTCCAAGAGCGCCAAGACGCCCTTACAAATACCATACTGCAAAACGCCCTTTTTGCCTACCACAACCAAGACAAAATCAGTCGTAACGTCACAGGCTTGGTCGATGCCTACGATACGCTCATCGCATCTTTGTTGCTCCAAAACGAAAACTATGCGCCGGTCGTAGCCAAACTCGATACCCTTAAACACAATCTTGATAGAAACCTCGAGAGTCTCAACGAACATCTCATGCTTAACGCAGGGATTCGCAACTCCCTTATGTTTCTCTCGCGCCATATCGAAACCCTCAAGCTAAGCTCTTCGCAAGATATCGCGCTTTACACGAAAGCAAATCAACTCTTAAAACGCTTCAACGACTCGATCCTTACGCTCGATCTGGATTATATAAAACGGGAAGATTATCTGCTGGAAGATACACGACCCAAAAACGAAGAGTACGCGGCAACCTTTAACCTCCACTCCGACTACCTTATCAACAACCTGCCCCAGTTTATGTTGACGACGAAATACCTTTTAAGCAACGACCTGAGCGAAGCTATCGAAGATGTACGAAAAAGCTATGAAAAAATAGCGATCAACGACCTCGAATCGCTCGATATCTTTGCTTCGATCCTTTTTAGCGTATTTTTACTCTCGATACTTCTCATTCTTGTACTCGTTATCAAATATTTTGCCGAAAACCAAAAACTGTTGGAGACGAAAAAATCGCTCGAATACTCCATCGCTTACGATCTTTTGACAAACCTTTTAAACCGCAAATCTTTCACCGAGAACCTAAAAGCAATCCGTTTTCCCCACGTACTTCTTATCAATATAGATAATTTCAAACATGTCAACGATCTTTACGGAGATGCAACGGGAAACAAAGTGATCAAATCGCTCGCGACATTTTTGCTCGAATATTTTAAAAATATAGAGCATGAGAATATCTACCGTGTAGGGGGAGACGAATTTGCGGTTCTTTTTGAGGAGATACGAGAGGATGAAGCCTTGCGGCTTGCCGACGATCTGCAACGCAAAATTACGGAACATACCTTTAGTTTTCAAAATCTCGAGATCAACCTTTCCGTCAGTATCGCCAGCAACAACATCCGACCTATTTTAGAAAATGCCGATCTCGCCCTCAAGCGTGTCAAAAAAGACGTAACAAAAAATATCATTGCCTACAAAGAGGAGCTTAACCTCAAAACCAACGTACGGCAAAATCTCCAAACGATCGACATTATAAAAACTGCCATCAAAGAAAAACGAGTTATCCCCTATTTTCAACCCATCGTTAATCTTCAAACGCAAAAGATAGAAAAATACGAAGCGCTCGTGCGTATCAAACAAACCGACGGTTCCGTTCTAACGCCGTTCTCTTTTTTAGAGACTGCAAAAAAAACATCCTACTATCTTGAGATTACGAAAATCATGCTGCAAAAAACGATCGAAATCGCAAGAGAGTACCCCGCATACCGTTTTAGCGTGAACCTCTCTATGCTCGATCTGCTCAATAGCGAACTCACCGACACCCTTATAAATATTTTGCAAAAAGATCCCGATACCGCTTCGCGCATAGATATCGAACTGGTAGAATCGGAATATATTTACGATATATCTTTAGTCAAAGAGTTTATCAACAAAATCCACGCTTTAGGCTCGTTGGTTCTCATAGACGATTTTGGCAGCGGCTATTCCAACTTTGCCTACTTTGCCCACTTGGATATCGACATCGTAAAGATCGACGGCTCGATTGTCCAAGAAGAAAACGATACGAAAAAACTTCATATGATCAAAAGTATCTACAACTTCTCCAAAGGGCTCAACCTCAAATGTATCGGCGAATTCGTCGAGACGCGCGAAATAGCCCTTAGCCTCAAAGAGATCGGCGTGGAATATGCGCAGGGGTATTACTTCTCGCAACCGCTGCCGTTGCCTCTTGATTACGACGAGGTCGATATCTAACACGACATATTGACCTGCCGTTTACGAAACAACCGTAGAATCGTTCCTACATAACATATTCGTTTGAAAAGGGAGAATTCGTGGTACAGATTTTAATTTTGACTAAACGCTCCGTACTGCTTGTTTTTTTGGTTACGACAACCTTCGGTACGGCTTTTGCCGGTGTGGCGGAAAATGAGGATCGTTTACGTATTTTGCAAGAGAAAAAAGTATCTCTCTCTTACGAGGTTACTCGCGCGCTTGTTGCCAAAGGGTTACACGAAGAGAGTGCCAAAAAGAAAACATCTTTTCTCCACTCTGCGCACAACGCACAAAAACTTGATTCTTTGCTCCATCACGAAGCGCTACGCTTTCCCAAAGAAAAAGTGATCGAAAAGCTTACCCGCTACGCTCTTCACGATACCCCGCTCAATCTTGACTCTTACCATGACCTCGTCGGTTTTGCACAATCAATCTACCCCTCCCTAAACAAGGCACAACTTGCCGCACTCTCTTGCATAGCCAAAGCCTGATGCTCTCTAAAGCCGCTTTTGCTCGGCTTTAGAAAGACACCCGCCCTTGCCTTAAAATCGTATTGTTTATTAAATGGGTGTACAGGTGATAAACATGCAACATGCCATGGCGGATTATTAGAGACACCGTATCAATGAAAATTTTTGTTTTGTTTTTAATTTTTTAAAAGTTTGTAATTTAAGAAGTTTTAGAGAGTAGGTGGTGCGGATGAGAGGACTCGAACCTCCACACCGTGAGGCACCAGATCCTAAGTCTCACTTGTATATGTTATATGAAATTATACAGGATGATATAAAGCCCTAAAATATGAGGTTTTATTAAATGAACTATGGTATAGTTTTATACTGAATTATATACAAAACCGTACCCAAACCGTACCCTAAGGTGTAACATGGCTTTAAATGACTTACTAAAAAAAATTGCCGTAAATGGAATAGATACAAAAGGTCTATACTACAAAGATTCTAGTAATCTTTTTTCAAAAAAAGAGATTGGTCGAGGTGATCTAAATAAAATCAACTATCAACCTATTACTATTGTCATAAAACTCTATTATAGAAATAAACAAATCAAAAAAACAATTGCATATAATAATTTGACTGGGCTTCAAGTCATCAAACAAGCTGCAACAGAACGTAATATTCTAAAAGCAGAGCTAGAGGATAGAGGAGTTATCATCAAAAAAACTTTTCAGTCTCTGAATGATTTATGGGAAGAGTATATTGAACATAAAAAAATAACTCTCTCACCAGACAATATCTATTCTATGCAAACATTTTACGCAAAATGGATCAAAAGAGAACTAGGCGATATAAATATCACTAAAATCATAACGGCTGATCTTCAATCCATAGTTAAAAAAATTCTAACTACTCCAAAAGAACAATCGTCAAAACAAAAAAAAGATGCTAAAACTAAGGAATATTACAAGCCTAGAACTGCCAAAACAGTACAGGACATAATGCGTCCTTTGTTTAACTATGCTATCGATCAAAATATAGTTCAATTCAACCCAGCCATAAAGATAGAAATTCCAAAATTTGACAACACTGTTGACTTTGAACTTTCCGAACAAAAACGCTTAAAGCTTTTTGATGAAATTCAAAAATATGAAATAATGAAATATCGGGGCATTATGCTTTTTCTCTATTATGGGCGTCGTCTCAATGAGGCATTAACACTTAGCTGGCGTAGTATTTATTTTGATCAGAATATTTATGTTGTAGAGGCTATATATGCAAAAAATACACGCAGGACAGAGTACCCCTTACCAAAAGTAATTACAAATTTTTTACAAGAGTATAGTGTTCAAAAAGATGGCTTTATCTTTCCAGGTGAGACTACAGAGCATGTAACTGAAAGTACTTTTCGCAGGCACTGGAAAAAAGTAACTCAAAGAGCTGGCATAGAAGGTATGCGCATACATGATACAAGACATGCACTCGGAAATACTTTCATCAACCGTGGAGAAAGCTTAGAAAACATTGGAAAAGTGCTAGGGCATAGCTCTGTAGCAGTCACAAAAAGGTATGCAAAGACAAGTTTACAAACTGCTGATCGTTTACTGAGTGACTACTAGAAAAGCTATCTTGTAGCCAATTTTTATTGTTTAATTCTAAATTAATATATTGTAATATTTTTTTAACATTTAATATTAGTTTAAATTTTTATAGTTTACAATTCATTTTACAAATTAAAATTTCAAAGGCAAAAGAAAATGAATAGCATCATAGCATCCAACTTATCAAAAATTAGAATTATGAATAATCTGTCAAAAAGTCAAATGGCTGAAATTATGGGTATCACTAGACAAACTTATAATAAGATTGAACAAGGTGCTGGCATTAAATGTGATAGTGTAGCTAAGCTAAGTATAAAGCTAGGAATCAGTCTTGATGAACTTCTTCTAGATCAGTATAAATTAAAGTCATCTACGAATAAACAGAATAAGAATAATAGTTCTATACAGCAACTTTTTATTGATTTTATAGATTGTGAAGGGGATCCAAATATTATCAAAAAAGAGATTGTGCACAAAACATTAAACAAAACAATTCTGAAAAAACCATTTGCTATGAAAGTTCTAAAGCTTCAAAACAATAGATTAATTGTTGAACTTATTACCATATTAACCAATATTAAGAAAGAAACAAACTTTAACAAAATACCTCGAAGTAAAGCAAAAGATATTCTTGAAGAAACAATAAAAAAACATAAAGCAAATCTATTTAGTGGTATGGTTAAAAAATCACTACTAAAAAAATTAGATGTTTTAAGCAGTGCAGATTGTTACTATTTAATAACTTATTCTGATATTGCCACACAAATTTTATCAGATGCTATAAATAAATTTGATAAGCAAACAATGCGCTACTTAGGGTGCAAAGTACTAAAAGATTAAAGATTCTCAAGAATCTTTTTTCTATTCTCCCAATCACTCATGTATAGTGAGAGATAGTTATAAAACTCTTTCGAGTGATTTGGGTATATCAAATGAACAAGTTCATGAAACACTACATATTCTATACAGATTTTTGGCTTTTTTATAAGCTCGATATTAAGATTGATATATGATTTATGAGGGTTGCAACTCCCCCATCTTGTTTTCATTTGTCTGATTTTTATATCTTTTATCTCTTGCATCACAATTTTATTAAACTCTTGCAAAATATTAAATAAA
>JAQUCZ010000050.1 GCA_028685945.1 Sulfurimonadaceae bacterium
TCGATCGTATACCCCGCTATTTTACAAAAATCATCGTTGGCAAAACGGATGATCCCCTTTTCGTCCGTTTGCGAGACTAAAAAATCGTCGCTTTTTAATACGTATTCCCCCATTGTTTCCTCTTTTTGTGCATGACTTTTATGATAATAGAAGCCTATCAGAATTTTTTGTTATTTGGTAGCTCTTTTTTGTACCTTGAAAAAGATGGAGCATAGAGTGTTCCAAAAACAGACCTATAAAGAAAAAAGAACCTTTTTTAAGGGCACGAAAATTAGATTAATTTAATCCGACTTTGAGTACAATTGCACCAATTATATTTAGGTGAGTTGATGCATAAAAAAGATTTATATCGTCCAAACGTAGCAATGATACTGGTGTCGCACGAGTATCCTCAGAAAAAAGAGCTTTTTATCGCACAGAGAAACGATCTGCTCGATATTTGGCAATTCCCTCAAGGCGGCATCGACGAGGGCGAGGAGATCAAAGAGGCACTGTTTCGTGAGCTCGAAGAGGAGATCGGCACGAGTGAGGCGAGTATCCTTTGCGAATATCCCGAGTGGGTCTCTTACGATTTCCCCGAAAAGATAGCCAAAAAGATGAAACCTTACAAAGGGCAGAGACAAAAATATTTCTTATTGAAGCTCGGCGAAAATGCAAAAATAGTTCTGGACACGGCACATCCCGAATTTGTCGATTACAAATTTGTAGGGGTGGACGAGGTCTTGGAATATACGGCGCATTTTAAAAAACCTGTATATGAACAAGTGATATCTTATTTTAAACAAGAGGGTTATCTCTAAGGTGAAAACATCATGCTAATAGTACAAAAATTCGGCGGAACAAGCGTAGGTGATTTGGAGCGTATCCAAAATGTAGCAAATCGTGTCTCTAAGACAAAAAAAGAGGGGCATGACGTCGTAGTAGTCGTTTCGGCGATGAGCGGCGAGACGAACAAGCTTATCGGTTATGCGGAACATTATTCGAAGAACCCTGCACGTGCGGAGCTTGATATGCTCCTTAGCTCGGGCGAGCGCGTTACGGCAGCACTTTTGGCGATCGCACTCAACGAGATGGGATTTTCCGCCGTTTCTATGAGCGGAAGAAAAGCGGGGATCGTAACCGATTCTCTCCATACCAAAGCGCGTATAGAAGAGATTGACCCTACGGCGATGCACGAGAGCCTCAAAGAGGGCAAGATTGTCGTTGTAGCGGGCTTTCAAGGGGTTACGAGCGAGGGGAGAGTTACCACTCTCGGACGCGGCGGAAGCGACCTTTCGGCAGTTGCGATCGCGGGTGCGCTTAAAGCGGATTTGTGCGAGATATATACCGACGTAAGCGGTATCTTTACTACCGATCCTAGAATTGTGCCAAAAGCGAAAAAACTCGACAAAATCTCGTACGATGAGATGCTTGAACTCGCAAGCCTCGGAGCCAAAGTGCTTCAAAACCGTTCGGTAGAGTTGGCAAAAAAATTAAACGTAAATTTAGTAACAAGAACAAGCTTCACGGATGAAGAGGGAACTTTAATAACGAAGGAAGAAAATATCATGGAAAAACCATTAGTAAGCGGTATAGCACTCGACAAAAACCAAGCACGCATCTCTTTGATGGGCGTTAAAGACAGACCGGGGATTGCATCGGAGATTTTTAACAAACTTGCAAAAGCGGGTGTTAACATCGATATGATTATCCAAAACGTAGGACACGACGGCTCTACGAATATCGACTTTACGGTTCCCGTAGGCGATTTGCATGATGCAAAAGCTGTGGTAGATACGTTTATTCAAAGCGGCGATATCAAAGACGATTCCTACAACGACAGCATCTGTAAGGTATCGATCGTAGGTGTCGGTATGAAATCGCATACGGGCGTTGCGGCAAAAGCGTTTACGGCTATGGCAAACGAAAATATCAACATCAGCATGATCTCTACTTCGGAGATCAAAGTTTCTATGGTGATCGATGAGAAATATGCAGAGCTTGCGGTGCGCAGCCTGCACGATGCATACGAGCTAGACAAGTAGCCGTATGCAAGATTTTGCACAGTGGAGCTTGGACACCATCCGAGGCGAGGAGGGGAGTTTAAGCTGGCTTGAGGAGCAGCGGTTTGATTGGACCACGGCGACTGCACAGGCACTTGAGCAGATTCTCGGCGGCAAGACGATTATCCTCATTACCGATAAGCCGAGAAAATGGCTTGAGACCTATATCTTAAGCAACCTCAATACCGCGATGCAAGAGCGTCCGCTGCTGCCGATCGTGAGTATCGACAGTATTTATCTCCACTTTGACAACGTCAACAGCGGCGAGATGATCGATATCGTCGACGATATGATCTCTCTCTCGTATAAAGAGGATTATTTCTTTTGGTACATAGGCAAAGGGGACGACAAGCGCTCCGATATCGCAAAACGCAGAGACAACAGCTACTTTTGGATTTTTGACGAAAATTTCCATAACTCCTTTACGCTCAAATCTTACGACACCCATCTTGACGTAAAACTTTTACAGCTTTTTAGACTTTTTAACGCCTCGTTGAATGCCGCCATGTTTGGGGACATCGATGTCGGCGTATGACGCAACGAAGTCCCACATTATTATCTCTTCGAATATCGAAGAGGAATACGAGCGATTAAAAGAGAGCCTTTTTCCCGCTCGCGTGGTCGGGTTTGTAAACGAAAAGTTTCTTATAGAAGATGCCAAAGCCGCTATAGCCGAAGCGTATATCAGCGAATCGGAAACAAAATATATCATCCTCGGCTCGTACGAGTTTAACACCGTCTCCCAAAATGCTCTTTTAAAAGTGCTTGAAGAACCCCCGAGAAATATCGAATTTATAATTATCTCCCCCACGAAGTCGGGGCTTTTGCCTACGGTTCGCTCCCGTTTGCCCGTGCGTAAAGGGCATCTAACCCACGAGGTGGTGCCGCTTGAACTCACTCTTGCAAAGCTCGGGTACAAAGAGATATTCGGATTTTTAAAAGAGCATGCCAGAATCCAAAGGGTTGAAGCGCAATCGCTTTTAGAAGCGCTTTACTACCGTGCGACGGTTGTGGATAAACTGATTTTAAGTGCAAGACAGTTGGAGAATTTTGATAAAGCCTACAGGCTTTTAGAACTTAATGCCCGTCCCCAAAGTGTTTTTACCATGGTTTTGATGGGATTTGTAAGCGAGGCAAAAAATGCAGGTTGAAAAACTGAGCAATACGCTCGACATCAAGCGCACTCTCAAAGAGCTCGGGGTCGATAGCGGCGGCGTTGCTATTATGACGGCAAAAGCGCAGCACCATATCCTTTTTATACGCTCGCTTCACGTCGGTGCTGCAAATATCTTAAAACAAGACGCGCTCTCTATAGGAGCCGATCTTGCCGTACCTCGAGGCACCGTAATAGCCGCGACTAAAGAGGTGGATTGTATTTTGATCGCAACGCAGAGACAGTTGGAGCTTTTGGGCAAAAAAGAGGCGGCGCAGCCGTTCGGGCTTAAAGAGCTTGCCAAAGAGCTGCAAAAAATAGCTTCGATCCAAAAACCATGGCATGTAGCACTTATGGGGGTGCTCAATGCAAACGACGACAGTTTTTTTGCCGCAAGCAGATTCAGCGAAAAAAATGCGCTTGAAAAACTCCATGCCATGATCGAAGAGGGTGCGGATATTATCGATATCGGCGGCGTTTCCTCGCGCCCCAATTCCCTTTATGTAGGTGAGGATGAGGAGCTACGGAGACTGCGCGACATACTTGACGTGATCCGTACCCACCGTTTGTACGAGAGGGTGCGTTTTAGCCTTGACAGCTATGCGCCCAAGGTGATCGAACAGGCACTCGAGAGCGGCTTTAATATCGTCAACGACATCACGGGTTTAGAGAACGACGAGGTGTGTAAGCTTTGTGCACGTTACGATGCAACGGCGGTAATTATGCATATGCAAGGCTCCCCCCAAACGATGCAGCAAAACCCCGAGTACAGATCGATTTTAAGCGATATCGGTGACTTTTTCGAGCAGCGTATTTCAAAGGCGGAATCGTTCGGGGTGAAAAATATCGTACTTGACGTGGGGATCGGATTTGGAAAAACTTTGGAGCATAATTTGATGCTTCTTAAACACCACGAACATTTTATGAAGTTTAACAAACCGCTTTTGGTGGGGGCTTCGAGAAAATCGATGATCGATGCCATCGTGCCTTCTCGTATCGAAGAGCGTTTGCCGGGAACTTTGGCGATCCACCTTGAAGCGGTGCGCAACGGTGCTTCGATTATCCGTGCGCACGACGTTAAAGAGCATTACCAAGCATTGCAGGTGCAAAAAGCTATCCATTCTATTTAGGAGAAACCCATGAAATTTCCCAGCATCGGCGACATAGCGACCAAGGTTGTTATTACTGTCGATATTCATGCACAGGTCTCCGAAGCGGTCGACATTATCTTTACCAGTCGCCATCGAACCGCTTTGGTGCCCTACAACGGGGAGTATTTTATATTCGGTGCTTCGGATATCCTTCTTTTGGTGACGAAAAATATCGATTTGAGTACACCTCTAAAAAACTTGCAGCTTACCAAAATCCCTACCATATTAAAACATAAAAACGTGCTTGATACCCTTGATATGATCAACGGCAGCGCCGAATATATCGCCGTGGTCAATGAAGATAATTCCCTCTACGGCATCGTTACCCACACAGATATCACCAACAATATCGACCCGGAAACCCTGATGGAAAATTACCGTTTGCAAGATTTTTTAAAACTCGGCAGACGGATGAAGTGGGTGAGCAAAGAGATTATAACCTCCGATCTTTTGGAAGATATCGCGATGAACTCCTTTGACAATGCGATCATCGTCGAGGATCTGCGCCCTATCGGAATCATCACGACAAAAGACGTGATGCGTCTTGTCAAAGAGCAAGCCGATCTCTCTTTACCCATTGCGCACTACATGTCGCATCCCGTGGAGACGATCCATAAAGATTGCTCCATTAAAGAGGCGTTGGAGTTTATTCACAATAAAAGCTACAAACGGGTGGTGGTCGTAGGGAGTGACGGGAGGCTTACGGGGGTAATCACCCAAAAAGAGCTGATATCGCTTACTTATTCGCGTTGGGCAGTTTTGATGAAAGAATACCAAAGGGAATTAAGTGTGATGAACTCGACGCTCGAGACCAAAGCAAAAGAGTTTGAACTCAAAGCTTCGCTCGATGCTTTAACGGGATTGTACAACCGCTCAAAGTTTAGCGAGCTCTATAATCTTTCGTATAAAACGATGCTCTCGCGCGGTACGACGATGAGCGTGGTGATGCTCGATATAGACCACTTTAAAAAGATCAACGACACCTACGGGCACAATGCGGGGGATACGATTCTTTGCAACGTAGCACAAACGATCACCTCTACGCTGCGCAATATCGATATCGTATGTCGCTGGGGCGGAGAGGAGTTTATCGTACTGCTTCCCACCGCGGGGCTTGTTCAAGGGGTAATGGTGGCAGAAAAACTTCGTGTTGCAGTGGAGAGTTTGGCATGTGATCCTCGGGTGAGCGTGAGTATCGGGGTGTGTGAGGTACGTCGAGGCGAAGCTATGCTCCAAACAATCGAGAGAGCCGACAAAGCACTCTATTTGGCAAAACACTGCGGTAGAAATCTCGTAAAAAGCGAAGAAGATTCTATGTAAAGATGCCACATGCCAAGGCTTGGCATGTGGTGTTAGATCATAATCCCTTTGATGGTAAAGAAGAGGAGGGCGGCTAAAACGGCAGCGGCAGGAACCGTGATGATCCACGCGGCGATAATCTTTTTCACCGCATCGCGTTTGACAAATTCTACTTTTTCCGCATTTTTGATGTTTTTCTTTGCATTTTTGATGATCTTTTCTTCAACCGAAATCAGCTTGAAAAGCTCTACGATACGTTCGTAATCCTCTTTTGTTTTAAACTCTTTGTTTTGCAGGGCATTGAGCTCTCTGTTGTATGCGTTGAGGTTTTTCTTTTCGTCCATAATGGCAAGCTTTGTGTTTAAAAGCACCTCTTTTTCATCGCTTAAGTGGAGCCATTCGCGTAAGAAACCGACCCCGAACACCCCTCCGATGGCAATATGCGTAGAGCTGACGGGAAGCCCGAGTTGTGAAGCGATAATTACGGTAATAGAAGCCGCCATGGCAATGGAGAACGCGCGCATCTGATCGAGTTCCGTGATCTCGTCGCCCACCGTCTTAATAAGTTTAGGACCATAAAGCGCAAGTCCCAAAGCGATCCCGAGTGCCCCGATAGTCATAACCCATAAAGGGATATCGGCTTTAGAAGATATCCCCCCGTTTACGACTGCATCATTGATAGCCGCTAAGGGTCCGATGGCATTGGCGACGTCGTTGGCTCCGTGGGCAAAGCTTAAAAGAGCCGCTGCGAAAATAAGAGGGATCGTAAAAAGTTTATTGACCGAATAACGGGTGTTTTGAAGCGATTGCGCCGTTGTTTGCAGCCTTTTTTTGACGATAAAATAAACCGCAACGCCTAAGATGAGTCCTATGGTGCTAGCGACAAAAAAGGATGGTTTAGAGACGATTTCAAAAGAGACAAACGGAAGATAGTTGCATAGTTCGAGGATATCGCTCCAGATTTGTTTGAGACCTTTGAGGATGATATAAGTAGCAAATGCCCAAGTCATAATGGCAACAAAAAAGGGAACCCAGTATTTTGCCGCATCTACCTTGTCCTCTTTAAAGACGATCGACTTTTTGATCGCATATAAAAAGAGCGCGGCGATAGCTCCCCCTAAAACTGGAGAGATCACCCATGATGCAACGATCTGCCCCATCGTGCCCCATGAAACGATGCTAAAACCTGCTGCCGCGATCCCCGCTCCCATAACGGCGCCCACGATCGAGTGGGTCGTGGAGACGGGCGCTTTCATCATAGTAGCAAAATTTAGCCATAGTGCCGCCGCCAAAAGGGCTGCCATCATCGCCCAAATAAAAGGATCGGGATTCCCTTCAAATGCGGAGATGTCGATGATCCCCCCTTTGATGGTTTTGACAACTTCGCCGCCGGCGATAAGGGCACCCGCAGCTTCAACAATCGCAGCAATGATAATGGCGGTAGTGAGAG
>JAQUCZ010000051.1:0-1946 GCA_028685945.1 Sulfurimonadaceae bacterium
CGCGCTCTTTTGCCTCGGTGATGGAAGCAGAGGCGATCCCTACGATAGAGAAAGAGGGGAGTCCTTTGGTCAGCGTCGATTCGACATCGACCGTTTTTGCGTCCATCCCCTCATAGGTTGCACATCGGATACGTTTCATAGTTCCACCTTTATTTAAGTGGAATTATTATAGTACAAACGGATAAAATTTGTGTTATTTTATTGCAAATTGCAATAAAATCGCTCCGTTTTTACACCCGTTTTTTCTCTTTTTGGAGTCTTTTATACTCTTTTTCAAACTTTTTTCTTCGAGCATACGAGAGTTTGTCGATAAACAAAATCCCTAAGAGATGATCCATTTCGTGCTGGATGGCGATGCTTAAAAGCCCCTCAGCCGCTATCTCGTGTTCGTTCCCGTGACGATCGTTGTAGCTTACTTTGATACTCTCAAAACGCTCAACCTCTTCATAAAACCCCGGAACGCTCAAACACCCCTCTTGGTAGCTTGTCGTCCCCTCTTTGGCATGTATAACGGGATTGATCATCTCTATGAGAGTATCTTTTGTCTGCTCATCCTCTTCATCGGGAATATTTAAGATCAAGATATTTTTGGGCACCGCGACTTGAATCGCCGCCAAGCCTATCCCGTTGGAAGCGATCATCGTTTCGTACATATCATCCAAAAAGGTATGCAGCTCTGCGTCGAACGCCTCTACATTCTGCGATTTTTGTTTTAATCTTTTGTCGGGGTATGCAACTATGGGTAAAATCATCTATGCCTCTGGTGTAGGTTCTTCTTTTTTTCGCAGCGATACGGCAAAATCGACGTTGGATTTCGTATAAGCTTTTTCTATGCCGTCTAAGGCGCTCACCACGATCTCTTCAACAGAATAGTTCGTGCTGACATCGGTGATCCCGATCGAAATTTTAAGCTGTATCTCCCTGTCTGCCAAGAAAAAGTTGCTGTTGGATACCAATTCGCAAAGCCTCTCACTCGCTTTTTTGGCACTTTCAATATCGGTATGTTTTAAGAGCATCGCAAAAACGCCGTTGCCGTAATGCGCCACGGTATCGCTTCTTCTTGAGGTCTTTAAAAGAAGGCGCGAAAGGGTACGGGTCATCAACAAAATAGCTTTATCGTTTTTGATGCTGTTTTTAAGATCGCGATCGAGTTCGATCATAATAAGCGAGCTTTTGTGTTTAAACTCTTTGATAAGTCCTATCTCTTGCTCTATTCTCGTCAAAAGATAACGTTTGTTGTAAACGCCGAGCTTGTTATCGAAGATCGTTTCGTTTTCTACGGTTTTGACGATCCCCGCCGTTTCGTCGTAAAGCTCTTTCATCTGCGTGCTCTGCTTTTTCAAAATAGAGTTGAGCTTGCCGACGTCTTCTCCCAAAGATTTTGTGATCCCCATCGTAACGTCGATACTGAGATTCTCTTCGAGTTCCTGTTTTCTTTTATCCAAAATACGCGACATAAGGATAATATTCTTGTAAAGATTTGCCGTGACGGTCAAGATATTTTTGATAGAAGAAAACCCCTGTTTGAGCGTTTGTTCCAAAACGATCGTGTTTTCGTCTCCGTTGCCCTCTTCAAGCTCTAAAATAGAGAGGATATGTTTGCGCAGATGTTCGCTTTTCTCCTCTAAGAGTCTATCGAAGTAGAGAGAAAAGTTATTGGGAGTCGGGGGAAGATTGTCCTTGATAAGGGCATTTAAGACCTCTTTGGAGTAGAGTTCTATGTCGCTCGAAGGCTCTTCAAGTCCAAAAGAAGACCCGATAATACTCGTCGTCTCCTCCGCAGTTTCATCACCGATTACACGACGTTTGCGACTTCTTAAAGACCCGGACATCCCATCCCCCTATTCTTTTTCGTTTTTAACCAAAACCTCATCGATAAGCCCGTACTCGATACACTCGTACGCGCTCATGAAGTTGTCTCTGTCGGTGTCTTTTTCGATCTTTTC
>JAQUCZ010000051.1:2046-7077 GCA_028685945.1 Sulfurimonadaceae bacterium
ACTTTGTCTTCTACCATAGCCATTTGGATTGCAGGGATATATCCCGCTTTTTTGTAGTGCTCGTATGCCGCCATAGGGTCTTGACCCATTTGCATCGCTTCGAAGTAGATTGTTTGCATCACTTCTTGCTCGTTCACTTTTACATTTTCCGCCGTTGCAAGGGCATCGATAATGAACGTAGCTTTTACGCTTCTTGTAGCGTCTTCACGGAACGTTTCGCGAAGCTCTTTGAGTTTATCTGCGTTTTCGCGAAGCTCTTTGATCTCCTCTTCGCTCAACTCGCCCGCTTTGCGATTAAGCGCCATATCGATCTCTTGCTCGACTACGAACTCGGGAAGATCGAAACTAAACGCTTCTACGAACGTCTCTAAAAGTGCAGGTTTTAACTCGTCGTTGTAAAGTTTGGAAAGCTGCTCGTTTTCGATTTGCGTTTTTACTCTCTCTTTTAATGTTTCAAGTGTTGCGTCCGCTTGCCCCGGAAGCATTTTTTTCGCTAACTCGTCGTCGATTGCAACCGCACCTTTTGTTTGGATAGCGTTTACTTTTACTTTAAACTCTGCATCTTTGCCTGCAAGTTTGGCACCGCCGTAGTTTTCAGGGAAAGTTACTTTAACAACTTTCTCTTCCCCTTTTTTCATACCGATGATTTGATCTTCAAATCCTGGGATAAATTGTCCCGAACCGATACGAAGAGAGAAATCTTTTGCAGCACCGCCCTCGAAAAGCTCGCCGTCGATCGAACCTTCAAAATCGATCACCGTCGTGTCGCCGCTTACAACTGCTCTGTCTTCCTCTACGTCCACAAAAGGAGCTTGTGCTTCCGCCAACTCTTTGATTCTTGTTTCTACGTCCGCATCGCTTACGGCAGGTTTGTCAAACTCTTTTACCAATGCGGCATAATCACCCATCTCAATAGACGGTCTCATAGCTACTTTTACCGTTACTTCGATTTTGTCGTCTTTTTTGTTAAATTCGCTGATGCTCGGCTCGCCGATAAGAGCGTCTGCTGCGATACTTAACTCCTCAAGTCCTCTTCGTAAAACCTCACGTAGTGCTTCTGCTTCTGCATCTTGAACCAAACGCTCGCCGTATTGTTTTTTTACTGCACTAACGGGAACTTTCCCTTTTCTAAAACCTGCGATTTTTGCAGTTTTTGCCAACTCTTTAGCAATTTTTTCTAGGTTGTTGTCGATGATCTCTTTGTAGATTACCGCTTCGATTTGCGCGTTTGCACCGTTAAGTTTATTTGACTTGATTTCCATCAATTTCCTTTAATTTATTTTCATATTTATAGTATTTGCACTATTAGTTTGGGCAATAATACCCAAAATGTGCTTTTATCTATCTTTAGCTTTTGCAAAAATGCGGTTTGAAGTGTAACACCAAAAACCAAACAACCGCCAAATCGATCATCACGTCGGCAAAATTAAACACCGCAAAATCAAAGCCGCAATGCCAGTACACCATATCTACCACGCCGCCGTGGATAAACCTGTCGTACACGTTTGAGATCGCGCCGCCGAGCAAAAGCCCCGCGGGAAATGCGTAGCAAACTTTTTTAAGATAGATGATATACCCGAGTATGCCGCCGACCATCACAAGCTGGATATATTTGAGCCACTCATCCAAAAAAGCAAACATCGAAAATGCCACCCCTTTGTTATACACCAAAATCAGGTCGATACACTCGGTGTAGTAGCGAAACCCCTCGACGAAAATCGTTTTTATATTTTGATCGACAATAAATATCCCCGCAATCGTGAGGAAAAGAATCGTCAAAAGTCGTATCTGCCCCCTATTCATTGAGCGCTTTTTCAAAAAAATTTTTCAGTTTTTCCATCGTCTCGTGCATCTTTTTGGCATCTTTGCACTCTAAAAGGATACGTAGTTTGTTCTCCGTTCCCGAATAACGTACGAGATGGCGAATCCCCTCTACTTCTACCTCTTTGAGGGTATCTGCCAAACCTGCAATGCTATCCAAAGGCTTCTTCACCCCTACGTTCAAGTTAAGCAGTTTTTGTGGGTAAAGTGCAAACGGTCGCAGCGCAACGGATGCTTTTTGTTTTTGCGAAATCAAAAGGGCAAGCACCTGCAGTGCGCTGATAAGCCCGTCTCCCGTTTTGGCAAAATCGCTGATAATCACGTGCCCGCTTTGTTCTCCGCCGAAGTTGATCCCCTCTTTTTTCATCAGTTCCAAAACATGTTTGTCCCCTACGTCGGAGCGAAAGAGTTTCAAACCTTTTGTTTTAAGATACTCCTCAAGCCCTTGGTTGCTCATCACCGTCGAAACGATGGCGCCTCCTTGAAGTTTTTTGTTGGCATGCAGGTACGCCCCCAAAGCTCCCAGAAGTTGATCCCCTTCGATCACCTCCCCTTTTTCATCCACGACCACCAAACGATCCGCATCCCCATCCAGTGCGATTCCCAAATCTGCACGGTATTTCATCACCGCTTCGCATAAATCTTTCGTATGAAGTGCGCCGCAGTTTTCGTTGATATTAAAACCGTCCGGCTCGTCGTGCAGCACGATTACCTCGGCACCGAGTTCGTCAAACACCGTCGGTCCCACTTTGTACCCAGCGCCGTTTGCCGCATCGAGCACGATACGCATCCCTTTTAAGGTAAGCTCTCGGGGGAAAGAATTTTTTAGCTGCACGATATAGCGCCCGATCACGTCGTCGATTCTTTTAGCTTTACCGATCTCTTTGGCTTTAGCCTGCGCCTCTTGAATCATCGCATCGTTTTGAAAAATCTCTTCTATTTTTTTCTCCGCTTCAGCGGGGAGTTTGTCGCCGTGTGCATCGAAAAATTTGATACCGTTGTCTTCATAAGAGTTGTGTGAGGCGCTTATCATTATCCCCGCATCGCATCGCATGTTTTCGGTGAGGTACGCTATGGCAGGGGTCGGCATGGGACCTATTTGGATCACGTCGTAGCCGATTGCCGTAAGTCCGCTTACTATCGCGTTTTCTATCATATAACCGCTACGGCGAGTGTCTTTACCTACTAAAATTTTATTGGTTGTGGCATGTGCCTTAAAGTAAATTCCCGCAGCCATAGCAACTTTCATCGCAAGCTGTGCGCTCAAAAACGAGCCCGCTTCCCCCCGTACTCCGTCTGTTCCAAAAAGTTTCATCGTTGATTTCCATTGTTTAAGGTGTTGCATTTTAACATATTTTGAAGCACAAACATGAAATATTTATATTTTAGCTTGTCTTTAACTTAATTTTAATTCTATTTAAGCTAATATTGCGCACTAAATTTATATGAGAAGGACTCATTACATGGCAAATCATAAGTCATCTATTAAGAGAATTCGCCAAACTATCGTTCGTACTGAGCGTAACCGTTTCTACAGAACTCGTCTTAAAAACATCGTAAAGGACGTTACGTCTGCAGTTGCAGCAGGTAACAAAGAGGAAGCTGCGGCAGCATTTAAAGTAGCTAACAGACAAATCCATAAATTTGTAAGCAAAGGTATCTTGAAAAAAGAAACTGCAGCTAGAAAAGTAAGCCGTCTACACAAATCTGTAAACGCTATCTAAGGTTAACGCACCTATGTTAGCCGATAAACTTACCCCGTTTATCAACCGCTACAACGAACTTAGCAACTTGCTAAGTTCCCCTGATATCACCTCCGACATCAAAAGAATGACGGAACTCTCGAAAGAACAATCTTCTCTCAACAAAATCGTCACCAAAGCACTCGAATATAAGTCGGTAATCCAACAGATTGCAGAATCAAAAGAGATGCTCGCAGACCCCGAGATGATAGATATGGCAAAAGAGGAGCTTAAATCCCTCGAGCCGAGAATCGAAGAGCTTGAAGAGGAGATCAAACTGCTTCTGCTTCCGCGCGATCCAAACGACGATCGCAATATCATCGTAGAGCTTCGCGCAGGTGCAGGGGGCGATGAAGCCGCTATCTTCGTAGGGGATCTTTTTGAAGCATACGTTCGCTATGCGGATCTTAGAGACTGGAAAGTAGAGATCATGAGTTCCTCCCCTTCCGATGCGGGCGGCTATAAAGAGATGATCGCTCTTATTAAAGGAGATCAGGTATACAGCAGGTTGAAGTATGAAGGTGGAACACACCGCGTGCAGCGTGTTCCCGCAACAGAATCGCAAGGGCGCGTCCACACCTCTGCCATCACCGTAGCAGTGATGGCTGAAGTTGAAGACGTCGAGATTCAGATCAACGAAAACGACCTCAAAATTGACGTTATGCGCTCAAGCGGGTGCGGCGGTCAAAGTGTTAACACAACCGACTCCGCCGTACGTATCACCCACTTGCCTACGGGCATCGTGGTAACCAACCAAGACCAAAAATCGCAACACAAAAACAAAGAAAAAGCGATGAAGGTTTTAAAAGCAAGACTTTACGACCTAGAGATGCAAGAAGCGATGGAGAAAGACTCCGCAACCCGCTCTGCACAAGTTGGAACGGGCGATAGAAGCGGACGTATCCGCACCTACAACTACCCGCAAAACCGCATAAGCGACCATAGAATCAACCTTACGCTTTACCGTTTGGACGAAATTATGGGCGGCGGCTTGCTCGATGAGATCATCGAACCGCTTATCGCCGACCACCAAGCAAAAATCGTCGAAGCCGCAGGGCTTTAGAAGTACGACTTCATTAAAAATACGCGGCAAAACTGCATATTTTTCGTCATTCCGTGCTTGACACGGAATCTAGTTTATTAGTACATGCCAAAGCTTTGGCATGTACCCTTTTTTTTAGATCAATCCCCTTACCATCTCCTGAGCTTCCTCTTGAATCCGTTTCAAATGCGCCGCATCGATAAAACTCTCCGCATAAATCTTGTAAATCGGCTCCGTACCCGATGGGCGCAGTGCAAACCAGCCGTTTTTCGCCACCACTTTTAAACCGCCGATAGCCGCGTTGTTCCCCGTGGCATGTGTGAGTATCTGCTCTATATTCTCCCCCGCCATCGTCGTTGCTTTGACGTCTTGCACTTTAAGGTTTTTAAGTTTTTGCATAATCTCCGCCGTTGCGGGTGCGTCGAT
>JAQUCZ010000052.1 GCA_028685945.1 Sulfurimonadaceae bacterium
GGATAAAAAATTGCACTATTGTAGCGAAGATGTTTTGGTAAAGGGATTAAGAATTACAATTAGCACATGCCATGAAAGAGGTTGGCATGTAGAGGGTAAAAAGAACTACCCTTTGCTTGCAAATTGCTCCAAAAGCGCTTCGATATCGTCGTTGGTTGCAAGTTCGTTGTGGGTGTCGCCCACGATATGCGTCGCAGAAGCGACACGTTTGTCGTCGTCGATTTTCCCTTCAAAGAGGGCGTTCATATATTTTGAAAGGGCGCGCATAACGTTGATAACGCGCTCGATTTTTTGGCGGTGGATATCTTGGTACTGCATAATATCCATCACGTTCATAATCGAATCGCCGCTGTGGTGGAAGGTCTCCAAAATAAGGTTGGCATCTTCGAGCGCATTTTGGTTAAGCTCCAATGAAGTGCCGAAAGCTTCGACGTTGGGGAATTTTTCGTGGAGTTTAGAAAAAAGTTCTATGTTTTTTTCAAACGTCTCGACCACCCTTTGAAGGTTGTCCTCTTTCTCCATCAGATCGTTGCTGATCCCCTCGATAATATCGAAAATCTGGCTCGCTTTCTCTTCCCCCTCTTTGGTGACGTCGTCGAGCTGATGCACCATTTTGTTTTCGTCGGTTGCAGGGAGCGGCCAGTGGTGCGCGGTTTTTTCGCTGTAACCCGGAGGAAGATCGGAAATATCGTCTTCGATAGCATCTTCCCCCTGCGCGTCATCCTCTTGCGGCATATCTTCAAATGCGTCCAATTCGCCGTTCATCAGAGCGTCTAGTTCTTCTTGCGTCATTAAAAATCTCCGTGCGTAATCAAGTGTACCAAATTAATTTATTCGCACTATAATATCATAAAAATATAAAAGACGGACTTCAAATGAAAGTGGATCTACATAATCATACAAAGCTTTGCAACCACGCCGAAGGGGAGGTTTTCGAGTACGTTGAACGTGCCATAGAGAAGGGGACGCGCTACTTCGGATTTGCTGACCATGCCCCGATGGATTTCGACCCGAAGTACCGCATGAGTTTTGCGCAAATGAGCGAGTATGAAAAAAGCGTTTTAGAGGCAAAAGAGCGTTATAAAGATACAATCGAAATCCTTTTGGGATACGAAGTAGACTACCTTGAGGGGCATATGGACGCAAGGGTGCTACATGCCAAGGTCGATTATCTCATCGGAAGCGTTCATTTTATCGACGGTTGGGGGTTTGACAACCCCGAATTTATCGGGCGCTACGAGCACGAAGATATCGACGTGATCTGGCAACAGTATTTCGATGCTATAGAGAAGATGGCGCAAACGAGATTTTTTGACATCGTAGGGCATCTTGATCTTATAAAAGTATTTAAGTACATGCCAAAGGGAGATATCTTAGCCATTGCAAAAAAAGCGCTGATCGCCATAAAAGAAGCCGATATGAGTTTGGAGGTGAATATGGCGGGTTACCGCAAGCCTATCGCAGAGCCGTACCCCTCTTTGGCGCTTTTAAAAGAGGCGCATAAACTCGGTATCCCCATCACTTTTGCTTCCGATGCGCACAACCCCGAACAGATATCTTTGTTCGCAGAGGAGACGGTTGCATTTGCAAAGAGTGCAGGGTACGGTGAGTGCGTGTATTATAAAGAGAGAAAAAAGTATTTTGTAGAGATATAGCCACATGCCATGGCATGTGACTATCGTTGCAGTGTTTTTTAGCTTTTTGTATTTACCAACCACATAGAAAACACGTTGAGGTACTCCCAAAACGACTCGATGTACTCGGGGGTGATCCCCTCGTCTACGAGCGCTTCTAAAAGCGGAATGTAGAGAGCCAGCCAACTTTTGCGTCCGTCTTCGTCGATGCGAAAAGGTGCATGACGCCCTACCATCTGGTGCGCACCGCGGGTTTGGGTGAAGTAATCGGGTCCGCCGCTGATCTCTATAAGAAAATCTGCCGCGTGTTTTTGTGCCGCGGCAAAATCTTCGTCGTCGTTTACGGGGAATAAAAAAGCGATATCGCTTGTTTTGATCGACTCGTAGTGATCGTATACAAGCTTTCTAAAACGCTCTTCGCCCACTTCGTAAAAAAAACCGGGATGCGGTTTTGCAACGGAGGGTCGTACGCCGATTTCGCCGTCTGTGATCGTTAGTTTCATCTTTCGTCCTTGTTTTTCTTACAGATTTTATGGAAGCGATTATAATCAAAATAAGTTTATGCAATTTTTTAAATCTGCCTATATTTTTTCTAAAACCCCATTTTTGAAAAAGGTGTTACGATTTTGCCTTTTTAGGCTCTAAAAATAGGGAAAATTGATAAAGGTGATAAAAGTTTGACGATAAAGACGGATTTAAAGTTAGCGTTTGTATAATGCCTCTATCATATACACAAAAAAGGACTCTGAAATGGGAAAATATATAGATTTAACTGCTGCAAACTTTGAAGCTACATTGGCTAACGGTGTTTCTTTAGTAGACTTTTGGGCTCCGTGGTGTGGACCGTGCCGTATGATCGCTCCTGTGATCGAAGAGTTGGCGAACGACTACGACGGAAAAGCAAACATTTGTAAAGTAAACACGGATGAAGAGCAAGATATCGCCGTAAAATTCGGTATCCGTTCTATCCCTACTATTATGTTCTTCAAAGACGGAAAAATGGTAGACCAAGTCGTAGGTGCGCAATCTAAACAAGCACTTGCTCAAAAAATCGACGCTCTTTTAGCGTAATTCTTACATAAGGGTCTTAGGTAGTGGAAAAAGGGGGTAAACGCCTCTTTTCGCTATCGACGCTTCTTGCTTCTTTCTTCGGCGCCGCAATGATAGCCGGTGCGTTTTCTTATTTTAATTTCAAATTTTCCGAATATAAGTTTATCGACTTTAAAGAGTGGGTTTTTTACGAAAAAAAAGATATTTTTCATCCCAAAGAGGAGAGATATATCGTTGTTTTCTTTAGCTCCAAAGATGCGCAAAGCGTCGCAAAACTATCTAAAATCGATCTTAACATACCCGTCATTGCCCTTGATTATTACAACGAGCCCCATCCAAACGGAGCAAATATCAAGTTTTTAAGAAGCGGTACGAAAAACTCTTTGAGCTTTATTCAAAGGTTCAATATTTACGACGCACCCTCCATCTTTTTTATAAAAAAAGTCAAAGACTCTCTTTATAAACAAGATAGTATGATACGCAAACTCGATAATTTAGATGAGTTATCCAATGAGATTCAGACACTATAAATAAGGACGTTAATGATGTTAGATTGTGCGATTATAGGCGGCGGACCGGCAGGTCTTACGGCGGGACTTTATACAACGCGCGGCGGTTTGGAAAACGTCGTTATGTATGAAAAAGGGATGCCCGGCGGGCAGATTACGCAAAGCTCGGAGATAGAGAACTATCCGGGAGTAACGGGTGAGATCAGCGGGATGGATCTGATGATCCCATGGCCTGAACAATGCCAAAAATTCGGACTCAAGCACGAGATGGTCGAAGTGACTCGCGTAAGCAAAGAGGGTGACGTATTTACAATCCACAAAGCCGACGGATCGGTCGATGAAGCGAGAAGCGTTATTATCGGTACGGGTTCACGTCCGCGCCGTGCAGGTTTTGCGGGTGAAGATACGTTTTTCGGTCGCGGCGTAAGTACGTGTGCGACATGCGACGGCTTTTTCTACAGAGGCAAAGAGGTTGCGGTGATCGGCGGGGGTGACACGGCACTCGAAGAAGCGCTTTATTTGGCAAAAATCTGTAAAAAAGTTTACCTTATCCACAGACGCGACACGTTTCGCTCCGCGCCCAATACGGTTGCACGCGTGAAAAGAACCGAAAATATCGAACTGGTTCTTAATGCCGTTCCCGAAGAGGTTTTCGGAGACGCTTCGGGTGTGACGGGTGTCCGCGTGAAAATGAACGACGGTGCTACGAGAAATATCGAAGTACCGGGCGTATTTACGTTTGTGGGCTATGACGTGAACAATCAAGTGCTTCTGCAAGAAGACGGAAACTTCCTTTGCGATATGACCCCGGCGGGTGAAGTGGTCGTGGACATTAGCATGAGAACTTCGGTAGCGGGGCTTTTTGCGGCGGGCGATATTCGTATCGCGGCTCCAAAACAGGTTGTTTGTGCTGCGGGTGACGGTGCTGTAGCGGCACTTCAAGCAATTACTTACGTGGACGAATTGCTAAGCCATTAATATTTTCTCTACATGCCATGGCATGTAGGGGAAAATCTCTCTCTTTTCTTTTCTCTCAAACTTCTTTTGGTATCATTAGGCAATTATAATTTTTCAAGGAAAAAAGATGGTAAAAGTTGGCGTATTTGGTGCAAGCGGCAGGGTCGGCAAATTATTGTTGGAAGATTTAAAACAAACTCCCGACATGAGCGTAAGTACGGTGTACGTGCGCAACAGTTTGGATTTTTCTATCGATCCTTCTATTTTGGTAACGTCGGATATGAAAGCGTTTTTAAAAGGGTGCGATCTGGTGATTGACTTCTCTTTGCCCGAAGCTTGCGAAACACTTTTGGAAGCGGCTATGAAAACCCCGAAACCTTTGGTTATAGGGACGACGGGGCTTAATACCCATCAGCTTAATCTCCTTAAAGATGCAAGCGAAGTGATGCCCGTGCTTTATGCGACGAATATGTCATTGGGTGTGGCGCTTTTGAACAAACTTGTGTATCAGGCTTCTGCGGCGCTCGAGGGGTTTGATATCGAGATCGTCGAGATGCATCACAGACACAAAAAAGATGCTCCAAGCGGTACGGCACTAACACTTAGCGAATCAGCGGCGCGCGGTCGCGGACTCGATATAGAAAAAGTGCGCGTAAGCGGTCGTGATGGCAACATCGGTGCAAGAACAAAAGATGAGATTTCGGTGATGGCGCTTCGCGGCGGCGATATCGTCGGGCGTCATACGGTCGGGTTTTATAACGACGGTGAGTTTATCGAACTCAACCACACCGCAACTTCAAGAAACACCTTCTCAAAAGGTGCCATCCGTGCGGGTGCGTGGCTTGTAGGTAAAGAAGCGGGGCTTTACTCTATCGCCGATTGTTTGGAGATGTAAGTGAGGCTAAAGCCTCACCTCCGATAACAGGGTTGATTCGTTCTGTATTCTCTTCCCCGTCATTCCGTGCTTGACACGGAATCTAGGTAGTGCTTGAAGCGAATCACATGCCATGGCATGTAGCTTTAGAGTTCACTCCCCCATTTTAAACTATCCAACCCGTATTTCTCCCGTACTTTATGCGTTTGCTCGCTTAGACGCCTCATACTTTGCTCCTCCTTAAACCCGATTAATGACAGTTCCCGTTTCGAGTCGCGCGTAAAGTGCGAACAGGTGATGCCGATGCGGATGACGTGGAGGCGTTTGTAGATATCCGCTTCGTTTAAGAGGGAGATACAAAGCGCATCGAACTTTTTTTCGGTGAAGATTTCGCAGAGAGTGACGTTTTTATGCGATTTTTGGCTCATCTCATACCCGAGGTTTAGATGAAACGTGGTGGGGATCACCTCGAGTTTGAGGATGGCAAAGCTGAGATGGCGCGCGAGGATATGGACGCGGCGGCGCAGTTCGCCTCTATCGAAAAGGGGTGCAAAAGTGCGCGAAATGCCGATCGATTTTCTCTTATGGCATGTGTTGATCGGATCGTCGCTCAGACCCGCGACACGCTTGTAAAGCTCTTGGGCATAAGGTCCCCACGAGGCAACGGTGCCGCGTCTGCGTTTGAGCTCTCCGAGGGTGTGGATTTGTGCCGATTTGAGTTTGGCGAGCATGCTTTTGCCTATTCCTGCGAAATCCTCCACTTTTATGGGCTCTAAAAAGGCATCCTCTTGGTGAGGGAAAACGGTTTTACAGCCGAAAGGCTTGGCATGTGAGGTGGCGGTTTTGGCGATGTAGCGGGTGCGGGCGGCACCGATGGAGACGGGAAGTTGCAGCTCTTTTTTGATCTCGTGGCGGAGGTTGTCGATAAACCACTCCACTTCATCCTCCGCGACCCACCCCGAGAGATCACCGTAAAACTCGTCGATGCTTGCTTGTTCGATTAAAGGGACGCGCAGCGATAAAAACTTATGCAGCCGATGGGAGAGCTGTTGGTAAAAACTCATATTGGGCGCTTTGATGATAAGGCGGGGGCAAAGGGCGAGCGCTTGGGAGATGCTCATGGCGGTTTTAACCCCGTAGCGTCTGGCTTCGTAGCTTGAGGTGGTCAAAATCCCCGTGATACGCCCGTTTGCATCTCTAAACGCGTCGAGATCGTCGTCTTTTGCTTCGTAGGTTTTAAAAAAGGTGGGGACGAAATTGCCCGTGTTTTCTACATTGACGCTTTGGTTCTTGGCATGTGCGTCGAATATTTTGGTATCGCTGCGCCCGCCGATGGCGACGGGTTTGCCCTCCAGCGAAGGGTCTAAAATACGCGCGGCAGAGACGAAAAAACAGTCGATATCTATATGGATTTTCATGGATGCTTTTTACCTTTGATGGTTTTTTCAAGGCTTGCATTCTACTTAGTTTCAAAGGGAAATTTGAAAAATATTTCATTTTGTCAAACAAGTGTTGCTATAATCGCACGCATGAAATATTTACTCCTCATAACGGTTCTTCTTTTGAGCGGATGTAGTTTGAAAAACTACGAGCATACGGAACCTAAAATCTTCGTGATCAAATCCCCGAAGTTAAAGTTTGCAGATTTGGGATACCTTCGCTACACCGACGATTCGATCGAATTGGAGCTTTTTGTCGCGGGTAAAAGTATCGAAAAAATCGCTATCAACCGACTTATCTGCACTAGCAGCGGCTGTATGAGCAAAAGCGGCTTTAACGCCGAATATCTGCACCCTTCCTACCCGAGCGATTTGCTGCAAAATATCCTTTTGGGCAAGCCGATCTACGAGGGGCGTAACCAAGAGAAAAACGGGGGCGGATTTGAGCAAAATATTAGAGACGAGAACGTAGATATCGTCTATAGAGTTCGCGCGGGTGCGAGCTTTTTTAAAGACAGAAAAAACAAAATAATTTTTAATCTCAAAGAGACACAATTAAGGATAGAGAATGAATAAATTCGTAGGCGCACA
>JAQUCZ010000053.1 GCA_028685945.1 Sulfurimonadaceae bacterium
CTTTGCCAAAGCGCTTCGTTTGGTTTGGGGCATGCCCGCACACACTCGCCGCAGTAGATGCACAGCCACGGGTTGTATTCGTATTTGAGCGATTTTTTGTTTTTTTCGTTATCGCTCGGGGGTGTATCGACGGGGGGAAAAAGGATGGCACCCGGAGGGCATGCTTTTTCACACTTAAGGCAGTAGATACACTCCGCTTCGTTGTACTCGATAAGCCCGCGGTAGCTCTCCTCTTTAGGTTTTGCATTGGCGGGATATGCGAGGGTTTGGGGCTTTTTAAAAAGATTAAGAAACGATTTTATGAGTGAGGTAAACATCTTCTTTTCCTACTTCGCCGTGCATGAAAGACAAGGATCAAACGATGCCAAAATCGCAGGTGCATCGGCATATTCCTGCCCCAAAAATATCTCGCTGAATGCAGGGATAGAGGAGAAGGTCGGGGTTTTTATACGCACGCGATCGAGCATCGCACTGCCGTTGCCTTTGACGTAGTACATAAGTTCGCCGCGCGGTGCTTCGTAGCGCACGATCGTCTCCCCTTGGGGTTTGCCTTTGATTTTGGTGATGATCTCCCCCTCGGGAAGCCCGTTTACGATATTGCGACACATCTCTATGGAGTTTTGTATCTCATCGAGGCGTACCATGTTTCTGGCATGTATGTCGCCGCTCTCTTGCATCTGCATCACAAACCCTATCTCTTTGTAAGGCAGGTAACTCATCTCGTTGCGCACGTCGGTTTGTAGCCCTGCCGCACGCGCTAAAGGTCCTATAGCGTTAAAGCGGTAGGCATCCTCCAAGCTCAAAGCCCCTACCCCTCTAAATTTAAGCGATAAACTCCAGTTGTTTAGAAACTCATCCTTGTATTCACGCACTTTTTTCTCTACGAGCGTCAAATTTTCAAGTATCTTTTTGCCAAGCTCCGCCGTGATGTCGCGGTTTACCCCGCCGATGCAGATATAATCAAACTGCACCCTGTTACCCGAGATAAGCTCCTGAATCTCCATTACAAGTTCACGATCCCCCATGATCTGCATAAACATCGCTTCAAACCCCGCATTTTCGCAGGTATGAGAAAGACATAGCATGTGGGAGTGGATACGGTCAAGCTCCAACAAAAGGGTACGCAGATACGCCGCTTTGGCAGTTACTTGTGCCCCCAAAAGATTTTCCGCCGCTACGGTGTACGCAAGCGAATGGGTGATGGCACAAAGCCCGCATATTCGCGCTACCACGTACCCCACGGCATCAAACTTAAACTTCGTCGTACATGCCCGCTCCACGCCGCGGTGGACAAACCCCACGTCGCTATCGACCCCGACTATTTTCTCGTTTTCGCATTCAAATTTAAACCGCACGGGTTCGAGCAACGAAATATGTTGCGCCCCTAGCGGGATGTTGATCGTTTTTCTACTCATATTTGGCACCCTTTTAGCGGAGTTTGCATCGAATCTTCATCGAGATAAAGTCCTTTTGTGCTCCCCTCTACCGCTATGCCGAACATATCGACAAGCTCGCGTTGGGAGATGATTGCCGAGGGGATAATGTCGGCGATACTCGGAATCTCTACATCGTAGGGAACCTCGATATAATACACGACCACCTCATCGGGGGTAGCATATTTTGAAAATATCCACTGCACTTCGAGTTTCTCATTTGAAAGTGCTACGCCGTTGAGGGTTAAAAAATGCCACGATTTTTGGTCGTAAAACCCCTCTATCTCTTCGCGTATCTTCTCTAAACTACTCTGTATCTTTTGCATCTGCTTCCCCTACTTTTTGTGCGCACTCTCTTCTATCGACGATCCCCTCTTTGGTGGTTGCTTCACTAAAGAGTTTACGCGGTTTTTCCATCGCTTTTGTTTTTTTCTCTAAAACTTCAAGTGCCTTGACCACACCGTCTATAATAAGCTCGGGAGAAGCCGCACATCCGGGAACATACACGTCCACGGGGATATAGCGATCGATCCCGTCTTCGACGTTGTACATATCGCGAAATACACCCCCCGTGCAGGTACAACTCCCCACGGCAACCACTACTTTTGGTTCGGGCATCTGGGTATAAAGTTCCACAAGCCTCTCGCGGCTACGAAACGTTACGGGACCCGTCACCAAAAAAATGTCTGATTGTTTGGGGTTTCCCGTGTTTATCACCCCGAAGCGTTCCAAATCGTATTTGGGGCTTATACATGCCAAGATTTCGATATCGCAACCGTTGCAACTTCCTGCATTGTAGTGCAAAATCCACGGCGATTTTTTTCTGAATTTTCTAAACATAGGCGAGTCCTAAAAGATTGAGTGCCGCCAAACTCACGGCGATACCTAAAAATATCTTGATAAGGTGCTCCATCCGCACCCTTGCGGTTGCATTGTCGACGAGATTAACAAGCAAAAACGCCACACAAAAAAGTATGCCACCCAAAAGGATGTTATCCCCCGCAAACAGCATAAGAAGCAGATACACAAACACATATTCCAGCCACAGCGCCATATACACAAACTCAAAAAACAAGCCGCTAAACTCTACTTCCGCACCCCCGACGATCTCCTGATGCGCTTTTGCGGCATCGAAAGGGGATTTTTTGAGCTTAAGCTGCACCACGAACAAAAACGCTAAAAATAAAAAGAGCAAGCTTCCAAGCGCCGAAGGATTTGCGCGCACCGCATCGATCGAAAAGCTTCCGTTTAGCATGTAAAACGCAACCGCGAACATCACCAAAATCGGCTCGTAAGCGATCATGCTCAAAAGCTCTCTGTTTGCCCCCAAATGGGAAAAAATCGACTTTACGCTAAACGCGGCAAGCACCAAAAAGAGCGAAGCAAGCAGATGCAAAAAGACGATATAGAGCAGATTGCCCCCCATAATCGTAAATGCCACTACCGCCCAAAGCGCGACAAAGTGCATCACCCCCAAAAGCGCATGGGTAGGGTTGACTATGAGGGTTTGTTTATCTATAAGCTTCATCATGTCGTAAAACGGTTGCAAGAGCGGCGGACCTTGACGGTTTTGCATCCTCGCGCGCACCACCCTCTCAAAACCATAAAGCAACCCGCCCGCAACGGGTGCGAGTAAAATCAAGAGTATCTCAATCATAACGCTACTCCTACGAACAAACTTCCCAAAAATACAAGGGAGAGGATAAGGATCGTTTTTTGCACGGCAGAAGGCGTATGCAAATAGTACATATTGAGCACAACCTCCTCCTTTTCGCCGCAGTTATACTCTTTGACCCTTTGGGCATTTTGCAATACAAAAACATACAAAAGAAGCGGCACGACGCCGATAAGCAAGACGGGGATCAAAATCTCCCACATGCCAAAGAGGCGTTGTGCCAAACTCCAAACAATCCCGACCCCGAGCAAGACACTCAAAGCCCACGAGGTGATTTTATACGTACACGCAATCTCTTTTCTTTTAGAATCTCCCAGACCCATATCGCGTACAAACACTTTGGTTAAAACTTTAAAGTAAAGAATAGTCAAAAAGACGCTTCCAAGTGCACTAAAAAGGAGTGCCGCCAAAAACACGGGGCTCTCTTGGATCCCTGCGGCAAAACTCTCAAACGCCATGAATTTGCCTATAAAGACGCCAAAAGGGGGCAGCGTCAAAGAAGCAAACCCGAAAACGATGAAAAACACCACAAGCGGCGAGTAACTCATAAGCGATTCGATGTCGTTGACGTATTTTAGGTGAAACTCTTTTTCCAAAATACCAAGCTGCAAAAACAAAAGCGCTTTGGAGAGTGCATGAAACACCATCAAAATCGAAGCCGCCAAAATCGCCTCTTGGGTACCTATGGCGGCAAGCGCCATCATAAACGACAAAAGTGCGATGGTGGAGAGCCCCAGAATCTCTTTAAAGTAGTTTTTACTCAAAGCCAAAAGCGACGCCGCAAAAAAGACGAAGGTGCCAAAAAGCATCACCGCTTCGGATAAAAACCCGCTCATCGCAGGGGAGAGCTTCAGCACCAAAAACGGCGCAATTTTAACCATCGTAGCACTATGCAAAATAGCGCTTACGGGAGTGGGGGCAACCATCGCCCCCAAAAGCCACTTCTCAAAAGGGATCGCCGCCCCTTTGACAAATGCCGCCAAAAGCAAAAAGACGATGGGGAAAAGGTACGCGGTGTCGATATTTGCAATCAAAAGATCGAACGAGAGTGTTTTATAGCTCACCAAAGCCAAAAGCAGTGCCGCCAAAATCGCCACGCCCCCTATTTGGTTCATCCACAAAGCGCGCAGTGCGTTTTGGGTCGAGATTGTATCTTTTCTATACCCGATTAAGATGTAAGAACAAAGGGTCGTAAGCTCAAAAAGGAGAAAAAATATCTCGATATTGTTGGTGCCGACCAAAAAGTTCATCACCCCCAAAAAGAAAAAAAGCACGGCGATAAAACCGTTTTTTTTAAGTCGGCTAAACTCTTCGCTTTCGATATATTTAAGCGAATAAATAACGATAATCCCCCCCACGATATTGACGATAAGGTACATCATAAGCGAGGTGTTGTCGATCAAAAAATCGCTTGAACCTACGGCACCGTTTACAAACTTAACCGCCGCGTACAAAACGATCTGCGAAGCCGCCAATGAGGCGACGAGAGGGTCTTTTTTTGCAATCCCCACATACAAAAAGAACAGAAGCAAAAGCGCATCGAAAAAGAAAAAGAGGGTATGGAGTTCATGGGGCAAATCGTAACGCAGAGGTTCGTTGATAAAAAGCAGATGCACAAGGCTCACACCCGCCAAAAACACCACGAATACAACCGTGAGAATATTGCGCAAGCGCACTCCCGCAAAAAGTACGGCAAATGCAAAAAGAAGCGGTGAGAGGATCAAGATTTGGGTTAACATGCCATACCTTTTAGAGCGTTTTTATTTTATAACGGCCGAGCTCTTTGCCTTTGGTATCGAGCACATGCACCGCACATGCCAAGCACGGGTCAAACGAGTGGAGCACGCGCAACACTTCTAAAGGTTTGGAGGTATCTTCTATTTTGATCCCCACAAGCGCTTCTTCGTACGCGCCTCTCAGCCCGTCCAACCCTTTGGGACTTGCGTTCCACGTCGTCGGGGCGATCACCGAATAGTTGGCAATCTTTTGCTCTTTGATATTGACAAAGTGGGAAAGTACCCCGCGAGGCACCTCCAAAAATGCGCCCCCTTTGGTCTCTTTGGGCAACTCTTCAAAACGGTAGCGCGCCCACGTATCGGTATCGTAATACTTGATATTTTGAATCAGATTGGAAACTAACTTGAAAATATATTCGCAAATATAGCTCGATTCGATCGCACGCGCGGCATTGCGCCCTACGGTCGAAGAGAGATCGATCAGTTTAATATCGCACGCTTGTAAAAATTCATCCACGAACGAACGGATTAGGCGGTTGTTTTGCGAATAACTCACCAATACGCGCGCCAACGGTCCACACTCCATCGTTTTTCCCCCGTAGCGGGGCGCTTTGATCCACGAATATTTGTCGTCGTTTTTCTCGGTTTTAAGGCTTCCGTCTTCGTTAAGGTCGGTGTAGCACACCTCTTCGGTATCTCCCACTTTTTTATACCAAGCGCGGTCGATCTCTTCGCTTACCTTAGAGCCATCAAACGCTTCGATATTTGCAAAATCGTGGTTAAATACCACTCCTCCGTCAAAAAGGTGCGTCTCTTTGTCAAACGCATACCCGCCGACGCTGAGAAAGTTGCCGTTGGCGCGCCCCACGCCCGCTTGCATCTCCTCTTTGTAGGCATCTACGAGAAGTTTCATATCGGGCAGATAGGCACGGTCTATAAAATCTTTTGCCTCTTTGATGATAAAGAGATAATCGTTGAGCCTTTGGGGGTTGAGCATATCGGCGACGCTTGTGACCCCTCCCACGACAAACGACTGAGGATGCGGTGTTTTACCGCCGAAGATCGCAATCGCTTTGGAGATATTGGTTTGAAATTTAAGCGCTTCAAGGTAGTGAGAGATCAAAATCAAGTTTTGTTCGGGAGTAAGCTTGTAGGCATTATGCCCCCAATAGCCGTTTGCAAAGGGTCCGAGTTTACCCGCTTTAACGAAGTTTGAAAGCCTCTCAAGCACCGCTTCGTAGTGGGTATGGGAGTTTCTAAAAGGGCGAACGGCATATTTATGCGCCTCTTTGGAAGTTGCTTTTACGTCGGCACTAAGGGCACTCGTTACATCCACAAAATCAAGCAGATGCAGATGGTAAAAATGCACTACGTGGTCTTGGATAAAAAGCGCCATCGTCATCAAATCACGAATAATCTCCGCATTTTTGGGAATCTCGATTTTATAAGCATCCTCCACGCAAGTTACCGCCCCTCTAAAATGGGAGTTGGTACATACCCCGCAGATGCGCCCCGCCAAAAGTCCCGCATCGCGAGGATCGCGCCCTTGCAAAATAATCTCTATACCGCGAAAGAGCTGCCCGCTTACGTACGCTTCATGCACCAAGCCCGCTTCATCGACGACTACTTCGGCTCGTAAATGCCCCTCGATTCTTGTGATCGGATCAATAACAACTTTTTTCATTCTGACTTTTCCTCAACATATTTTCTCTCATTCGCGAACTTATCGAAAAACCCGAGTTCCGTACACCCCATACACCCGTGTCCCGCTTGAACGGGCCAGCTTGTCGCTTTATTGAACTTCATCGTCGGGCAGTTGACGTTGGCATAAGGACCTTTACATCCCATCTCAAAAAGACACCACCCTTTTTTGGCACCCTCATCACCCCACTCTTGAACGAACTCTCCTAGCTCGTAGTGTCCGCGACGCTCGCAGTTGTCGTGTACGCGCCCCTCGTATGCCCAAAGCGGACGGTTGTACTGATCCAGCGGCGGCAGCTCTTCAAACATCACGTAGGAAAGAAGCGTTCCTACGATATTGATCGGGTTGGTAGGGCATCCCGAAATGTTGATGACGTCTTTGCGCCCCAAAGCATCCGCAACGCCGACCGCACCCGTAGGGTTAGGCGC
>JAQUCZ010000003.1:0-2694 GCA_028685945.1 Sulfurimonadaceae bacterium
TCAATAAACTCATAGCCGCAAACGGCGTGCCCAAAAACCTTGTCGTACTCGAGAGAACACCCGCAATCATCACGGGTAAAATGCTTCTCTCACATGCCATAAAAGCCTACGGCAACTCCCGTATGAGCACGACCCACTTTAACCAAATGCTCCAAGCGGTGCAAGAGGGAAAAGTATGGAGCTATCCGGAACTTACCTCTGCACTTATTCTCATTAAAAAACAAAGCAAGATCAACGAAGAAGCGGAAAACTTCATCCGCGAGAGGCTCACGCCTCAAGAGATAGAAGTGGTACATCTGATTTTAGAAGGTTTTACAAACGATGCCATCGCCTCGGCGCTGCATATCACCACCCGCACGGTAAAAGCGCATATCACCTCGATATTTACAAAACTCCACGTAAACGACAGAATCTCTCTCGTACTTTTACTCAAATAGAATCTTTTTTAGATTCTATTGCCGCCACATGCCAAGAAAAATTTGTTATCTGTAAGTTTTTAAAATTTTGGAGGTTTTTGAAAAGAAAAAAGAGGGTTTGAAGAGAGCTTATTAGCTCTCTTCGGTGTGGACTTGCGTGTTTATTTGTAGTGTAACGGTTGCATCCCCGCTCTCAGCCGTATACACGTTATAAGAATTTTCACCTTCAACAATACTATCACCGAGTTTCCATTCGCCTTGTTCCAAAAGATGTACCGTATCGTCTGCATCGCCGTCAATGCGCAATGTATGTGCATCATCCGTCATCGATAATACATCTTCCAACGTAAGAGTAACATCTTGTTTCCCTTCACCGAGTTTAATCGTTTCGATATTAGAGATATGCTCACTTAATCCACCAAAGTCAATCGTTTGATTATCTTCGATGAGAAGTGTATCATAGCCCTCTCCACCATCCATCATTCTATCTTGTGCATCAAAGACAATTGTATCATCACCAGCACCAGCTAGAACATAATCTGCTCCTACCCCACCATCTATGAAATCATTTCCAGTTCCACCGTCTATAAAATCATTTCCTGCTTCTCCAGAGATAGTATCATTCCCACTCTCTCCTAGCAATACATCATTTCCTGATGTTCCTGAAATAAAGTCATCTCCTTCGCCACCTCTAGCACTCTGCACACCTGCTAAATAATCGGCTTCAGCACCACCAATAACAATACCATTATCTACTGAAAGTGTCGAAACTGCGGATACACTACTGCTTTCACCGTTCAATGAAGCTTGTGCAGTTAAAGCATGCAATCCATCTGCTACTGTTAAGTCATAAGACCATGTTCCATCACTCTCTACTTGCGTTGTTGCAACTGCTTCGCCGGCGATGAAAAGTGTAACTATACTATTTGGTGTTCCACTTCCTGATACTCGAACACTATTTGTATTTGTATCGTCTGTATCTGTAATCATTTCTATCACAGGAACATTTGGTGCAGGAATTCTTGTATCATCTATATTGATTTTTAAATCAACAGTGGCAACATCTCCATTCTCATCTGTAGCAGTAACTTGGAAAACTTCGTTAAAATCTCTTGAAACATCAGAAACAGTGACAGTATAAGTATAGTTACCTGTTTCAAAATCAAATGTTAGTTTTGATCCTTCAGGAGTTACAACACCTTGTGTAGGGAATGTATCTACTGTATAGGCAGTTCCATCAACTGTGATTGATGTAATAGATCCCGTCTCATCACCAAAATCAAAATTACCTAAAACATTACCAGCAATAGTTTGCTCTTTTGGAGCAAGTGCCGCAGCTAAATCATCCGCATTATCACTTACAATATTTGCACTACTTCCATCATATGCACTTGCTAACATATTAAGATATTTGATTCCTGTATCTGAAATACCACTTCCAACTCCTACAACATTGAGTTGAATATTGTTACTATCAACAAAATCATTCCACGCATTAAAATAAGAAGCATCAACATATTTCATAGTAGTACCGTCAAAAGTATTGTTGTTAGACTCAGAACTTCCCGTACCTAATGCTTTACTTTGTTCAGCCGTAGGTTCCCCATCAGATAAGAAAAATGCTAAAGTTCTATCAGCTTGATGCTCTTCAAAACTTGTAATAACAGTTTTTTCTATTGCTGCTTCAAAATTTGTTGCAGTTGTAGTTACTCCAGAATTAGCTGTTGTTAATGTCTCTAAATAATTTAGAGCATCCGTCGCACTCATCCAACCTATATTTAAAGCTGTTTTACCAAAAAGAGTTAAATTAACATTTGTTTCACCTTGGCTTGCATAGCTTTCAACCATATCAATCATAGCGTTTTTAGCCATTTGAAAACGTGTTGTTTTAACACCATCAACATAAATAGTAGAATTCATAGAACCTGAAACATCAAATGTTAAAACTAAATTCGTAGATAAACTAACAGCTTGAACCGAATTTGCAGTAATAGTCATAGTGCTAGCTTCATTCTCACCAGTCACCACATGATTTTGTGTGTCAACTATTATTTTATCTTCTGTGAATTTAATAGTTTCAATATTTCTCAAAATAGATGTATCACCACTACCATCAAGAGAGACAACAACAGTCTCGCCATCACTGTTTGTTGTTACAAAATAATCAACTGCACTACCATCAAAGTTAACAGTATCTTGACCAGTACCACCATCAACTACAAGATAATCATTCGCATCATTAGCGCCAATCGTGATAGTATCATCGCCAGCACCCATA
>JAQUCZ010000003.1:2794-4996 GCA_028685945.1 Sulfurimonadaceae bacterium
ATATCTCCGCCCGTAGCTGTTCCGCTTACCGTCGTTGTAGGGTTTTGAGACTCTGCATTGTTAATTACATTATCGCCTGCGATATCATTTACCGTAACTGTTCCTGCTTCTGCCGTCGTGTCTACCGTAACTGCAACGGTCGTTGTTCCCGTACTTTCTACCGTATTGCCTGCATCGTCTTGTGACGTTACCGATACATCTACCGTTCCGTCTGCAATTAAGTCTGAAGTTGCTACTTCTACGCTGTACGTTCCGTCTTCGTTTACAGTCGTTGTGTAGTCTTTGTTGTTTACTGTAACCGTTACCGTATCGCCCTCTGAAATATCTCCGCCCGTAGCTGTTCCGCTTACCGTCGTTGTAGGGTTTTGAGACTCTGCATTGTTAATTACATTATCGCCTGCGATATCATTTACCGTAACTGTTCCTGCTTCTGCCGTCGTGTCTACCGTTACTGTTTCAGTTGTCGCACTACTTTCATTTCCTGCTGCATCCGTAGCCGTAACAGTGATTTGATTTTCACCTTCAGACAAGGTCACATCGATATCGACAACACCATTCTCATCAGCCGTACCGCTTCCGATCTCGTTGCCGTTTGCATCTTTAACAATTACTTCCGCTCCTGCTTCCGTTTCTACGTGAACCGTCGTAGTTGTGCTGTTTGTAAGCGCATCTACCGTAATCGTCGGTGCATTTGGTGCAGTCGTGTCAGGCGCCGTAGTTCCCACACTGTCGCTTTGAGACAAGAGAGTATTTGCACGTCTAAGCTCTTCTAGCGCATCAAACATCTCATCTCTCGGGTTACCTTCTAGCTCACCAAAAGCGGCATCTTTAAGGGCGACATTAAGGTCTTGCCCTTCATCGTCGTTTCTTACGGCAAATCTTGCCGGCATGCCGCCTGTCGAATCTGGTGCACCCTCTTCGCCGGCTGCCGTTTCGATCGCTTCGATATCTTCGGCAGTGATATCGCCCGACTCTTCAAGCATCGACAATATACTGCTTGGCTGCGACACCGTTTCATCAGGAGTAAACTCGGTTTGTGTAAGCGACTGATCGAACGCTTGAGATTGGTCTGCGAGCACTACGATATCGTTACCGTCGTTTAAAGAAACAATAACACTATCGATTGCTTCATTTCCCGCATCGCCTATAACGATTTCCCCTACATATAATGTATCACCCTTAGAAAGTTCGCGCAACGAACCGTCTTCGACTCTTGCATAAAATTTTCCGTCTAGGTGGGCTATTTTTCCGATTACTTCAGCCATGAGAGACTCCTGATTATTTTTTTAGTGTTAAATAATAGGAAAATTTAGAAAAGAAAACTATTGTACCTGAGTACAAATTTGCGTATAACGATCAATAAAAAAGGGAAGTTTTACAAAGAAAAGAGAGATTTTTCGGCTTTTGCATAAAGCAAAAACCGAAAATAAAAGTTACTTACAGAGCTGTAACGTTTTCAGCTTGTGGACCTTTTTGTCCTTCGCCTACTTCATATGTTACACCTTGACCTTCTGCCAAAGATACACGACCCGGACCCGTTCTGTTTACTTGACGGAAGTGAACGAATAAGTCACCGCCACCGTTGTTTTGTTGGATAAATCCATAACCTTTTTCTTCATTGAACCATTTTACGGTTCCGTTTAGCAATTCTGCCATTTTTATACCTCTAACAGGAAAAATACACTTTTTACAGCGGAGTCAGGAATCAGGGAGAGTCGTTCGGTCTAGCAGAATATTTAACGTATTACACTAAAGATGAATCTCGAACCTCATCTTTCATCACAGGCATTATAACCATATAATATTACGAATAGCAAGCGATTTTTTGTGTTCTTGATGATTTTAGTGATATTTGTTACGATTTGTATTAAAAGAAAGTTTAAAAGAAGGTTCTTCAAGTGGTGGACAGAGAGGGATTCGAACCCTCGGTACGGTTACCCGTACGCGTCCTTAGCAGGGACGTGGTTTCAGCCAACTCACCCATCTATCCGCGTTTTGAAGACTGAAATTATAGTCAACTTATTATAATTTTTAGCTTAAGCCGTATATTCTTACTTTTTGAAAATTGAACTAAGAACTTTTTTGATTTTTCTATAAATAATTTTATATTATAATCTGCTATGATTATGTATCACAAAGTCATTACATTTTTTTGATAGAAGGTTCAGCGTTCATGGCAGACAATATAGAAAAGAAAAATAT
>JAQUCZ010000003.1:5096-28585 GCA_028685945.1 Sulfurimonadaceae bacterium
AACTTTTTTGATTTTTCTATAAATAATTTTATATTATAATCTGCTATGATTATGTATCACAAAGTCATTACATTTTTTTGATAGAAGGTTCAGCGTTCATGGCAGACAATATAGAAAAGAAAAATATTTTCATTGTAGAAGACGACGAAGTCACTGCACTCAATCTCAGCATCTCCCTTAAAAAACAGGGGTATGAGGTTGTTGCTACATGCCATGACGTCGGATCCGCCAAAGAGAAGATGTTGCATATCCGCCCCGACATCATCATCGTCGATATCTCCCTGCAAGACCAAAGCGACGGAATAGAGTTTGCCAAACATATTAGAAATGTTTATCGCATCCCTTTTATTTTCTTAACCTCTTACAGCGACGACGCCATCATCTCGGAGGCAAAACTTACCGAACCCTACGGCTACATAGTCAAGCCGTTCGAACCCGGTTCGCTCCATGCCACGATTCAGATGGCGCTTTTTAAATATGAGATGGAGCAAACAAGAAAAGAGAGTGCACCCGTAATTAAACTCGATAAACTCAATCTCGAAAAAATGCTCCAAAACAAGCGTGTTTCCGACAAACCGATCGTGCCTTTCGGTGAAGATTACCATTTGGATATCAGCATATGCGAAACGTTTTACAAGGGGAAAAAAATAAAGCTTACCAAAAAAGAGAACGCTTTTTTACGCCTTTTGGTCGCACAATTAGGACACGTAGTCACTTTCGAACAAGCTATAGAGTATGTTTGGGAGGATCACGGTGCAACCGAAAACAGCGTGCGAACCCTCGTATGGCGCCTACGCAACAAACTTGCAACCGATATCATCAAAAATGCCTCGGGGATCGGCTACTACATCGAAGAGTAGCCTAGATGATCTCCATCTTCTCCACCGAAGTTTTCATCCTCACGTACACATCGGCGTAAGGGTAAAGCAAATCTTTCTCTTTTGCAGCTTCTTCCATAGCCGCACCGAATTTTTGCAACGATTCAATACGAAAATTCGCACTCGAGCCTTTGATATTGTGTGCCAAAAGCGCTATCTTGGCATGTTCTTGTTGTCGAATCGCATTTTCGAGTTCGGGCAAAAGAGTTGCCATTTTTTTCTTATAAACCCCAAAAAGGAGTGCAAGTTCCTCTTTGTTTAGCATCAGCTCTTTGCACAACCTCTCTGCGTCAAGCCCCTCTTCCAAAAACTCCTGTTGCGAAGAAGAATTTTCATGGCATGTTGCGGCATTGGAGGATTTTAAAAATCTCATAAACACTCTCTCAAGCTCTTTAACGATAATCGGCTTGCCTAAAAACTCATCGAATCCGCTTGAGAGTCCTCGCTCTTTTGCCCCTTTGATTACGTTTGCGGTCAGTGCCGAGACGGGAGTATGGGTGAGTCTTTTTTGTTTTTCGTATTTTAATATTTTTTGTACCGCTTCGTTGCCGTCCATCAGCGGCATCTGCTCATCCATTAAAATCAGATCGTAGCTGTTTTGTTTGTACAGCGCAACCGCTTCTACGCCGTTACATGCCAAGTCGTAGGTCAGACCGTATTTACCGAGCAAAATTTTTATCAGCTCTTGGTTGGCTTCGTTATCTTCGGCTACCAAAATATGCCCTTCGAATTTTTGGTTCTGTGCAGAAAGAGGGTTTTGCGCCGACTGCATCTCTAAAAGCGACGCAAAAATATTTCTCATTTTTGAGCAGTACAGAGGAAAACACATAGGTCGTATATGGGAAAAAGTTTCATAATCGTCATACATGCGGCTCATCATAGCGATAAACTTTCTCCCTTTTGTTTGGCGTATCGCTTCGCGGATATCCTCGTCTACGTTTTCATGCACGAAAAGCGCCACGTCAAACGGCTCTTGCAAGTTATCGATCACCGCAACGTCCATTTTGAACATATCGGCATACTTTACAAAAGCTTCGTACTGGAAACAACGCTTATTTTCGGGGGAATAAAAACGATTTTTAGGTCTTTAAACGCGACCATATCGTCAAACGCCCTACACTGGGCGTTGCGCACCTCGACGGGAATCTCGATGCTAAAGGTGCTTCCCTTGCCTAGCCGGGAGTCTACGTAGATTTTTCCCCCCATATGGTGCACGAGCTGGTTACAGATTGAAAGCCCAAGACCCGTCCCCTCTTTCTTTTTCATACCGCTGTTGCCCGCTTGGGTAAATGCCAAAAAGATCGTCTCTTTATCTTCGGGGGCAACCCCGATCCCCTCATCTTTGACGCTGATTTTGAGAATATTGTCACGGCAGCTTGCTTCAACGCCGATCACTCCCTCTTCGGGGCTAAATTTAATCGCATTACTTAAAAAGTTGGAAATCACCTGCTTGATACGAAGCGCATCCGCGTACAGCTCTTTGGGTATATCGGGGTTGACAAACGAGGTGATGGTCAGATTTTTCGATGCCGCACTTGCCACAAAAAGCTCCATCGTATGGTTAAGCTCCTCGTGCAACGAAAAGTTTTTCGGCTCCACCGTAAATTCGCCGCTGCGCAGTTTTGAAAAATCGAGTATATCGTTGATAATGCTTAAAAGATTTTCGCCGCTGTTTTGGATAATTCCCAAATAGTTGCGATGTTTCTCCGAAAGATTTTCATCCAGCAACAAACTCACGAAACCTAAAATCGCATTGAGCGGGGTGCGTATCTCATGGGACATGTTTGAGAGGAAATAATCTTTTACCTGCGAAGCACGAAGCGCTTCGGCGCAGGCATCGACGAGTTTTGTTACGTCGTAGCCGATCGACATATATTCCGTCGTATTATCGTAAGGGTCATTGATTTTTACGATCGTGACGTCCACGTAAAAATACTCACCGTCTTGTTTAAGGTTTTTGATCGTTCCGCGAAAGATGTTTTTTGTTAAAAGCTCGTCCCAGAGGTTTTTGTAAAACTCCTGCGTCATTTGCGGATGGCGCATAATATTGTGTTTGCGCCCTAAAAGTTCGCTCTCGCCGTAACCGCTAAGCTCGATAAACTTTTCGTTGACGTAGGTGATATGCCCTTTGGAATCGGTTTTGGTGATAAGTGCACCCTCGTCAAGCGCTTTTTTATATTCGCTTAGAAGTTTGACATGCCTGTCTATCTCCTGCTCTTTTTGAAAAATCGTATCGGTATAAAAACGCAAAACACCGCGAAAGTTTTTGTCGAAAATAAAATAGATTTCATTGGCATACTCTTGGGAGGCAAACCCTTTTTCAAAACCTATGTCGATCATCGCGCGGCGAAAATGGCTGCATAGCTCATAAAGCTCGCCGGCTTGGATCTCTTTGCCTTTGAGATATTCCAAAAACGACTGGATCGCGGGGCAATTTCCGATAGCTACCTCCCCCGAGATAACCCCCATGAAATAATCGAAAATCCCGTTTGCGTAGTCGTTGGTAAAAACCTCTACGTCGATCTCGTGGATCCGCAAAATCTTTTTGGGGGCTTTGTAGGAGAGCCATTTTCTTAAGACATCCTCTTTCGCTTCCAAAAGGAGCGGGCGTACGAGCCTTAAATGGCGAGTTTTTACTTTCATCTGCTGCACTTGTTTCAAATTTTCAGACGGAAATAGTATCATTTTTTCCATTAAACTCTTAGGGGTGTTTTTTCAGGATTTTGCTCACTATCTCGTAGCTGTTTTTTGAAAGCCCCTCGTGCGCTATCACTTTTTGCAGCTCGATCTTCATAAGCGCTTTGTTGTGCGGGTTCATTTTTTCATACAGCTTAAAAGCGTTGCAGAGTGCCGAACCCATCTGGGCGTTGATCGCATCGATCTCTAAAATCTTTTGGGCGACAAACTTGTACCCCAAACCGTCTTTGGCATGGAAGTGTTTGAAATTACGCGCAAATACCCCGATAAGCGAGCGCACGAGGTTGGGCACTTTGACGTCGTAAACAGGATCGTTTTGCAGCGCCCTAACGCGATCGAGCACCCCTTCGCGCTCCGAAGCCGCTAGGATCGAGAGATATTTGTTCATCACGAGCGTATCGTGTTTGTATTTGGCGTAAAAATCCGCCATTGCGACCGCTGAGAGTGCCGCGGAGCCGTTTTCTAAAATATCGAGTGCCGTGATACGATCGCTCATACTCAAAGACTCCTCGTATTGTTTTTTTGCTCTCTCTAGCACTGCCTCCGATTTAAGCGCACTCAAAATACGCAACACCCTGTTTTTCAGTGCTCTCTCCCCCATGCTCTCGGCGTCGATGCTATTATTCTTTGGCATGTGGCAGTTTTCATAGAGCATTTGCAGTTTTGCTTCGTACCTACATGCCAAGGCATGTTGCAACCTCTCAAGCGCATCGTAAATCGGTTCAAAGTCGATCACCTCCATTCTCTGCGAAAGGGTCGTCGCACTCGGAAGCTCCAAAAGCAGCGCTTTGTAGGAAAGATCGGTATCGAGATCAAGAAGATAACCGTAGTTTTCCACAAAAAGCGGATCGACTTCCCCCGTTTTGATCAGTTGTTCAAGCGTTGCTACCGCAAACGACTGCGCACTCTCGTAACGCACGAAACCGTTTCTATCGTGGCGCATCAAAAACGGGTACGCGGTGTTTTCTTGCTCAACGATGATCGGCGCCGAAAAATCGCGGTTGAGCGAGACGATCGGGGAGGAGGCAAACCCTTCAAATACAAACTCCTCGTGCTCCTGCGAAACGACCAAAACCGTCTCTAATATCTCTTTGCCCTCTTGGTCTAGCAAACCTATCTTTAAAGGAAAATAGTAGGGAAGCTGCTTTGTGCCGTCTATGGCATGCGGCACGATTTGACGGAGTTTGAGCGTGTATTTTCCATCTGCAAAGCTCTCTTGGACTTTGAGCTTCGGGGTACCGCTTTGGCAATACCAACGCTCAAACTGCTCCAAATTTTCGCCGCCAGCATGGGACATTGCCCATAAAAAATCTTTGGTCGTTACCGCTTGACCGTCAAACGTTTCAAAATAGAGATCGCTCGCCGCGCGGAAACGCTCCGCGCCTAAAAGGGTGTGGATCATGCGGATCACCTCGGCACCCTTTTCGTACACCGTCGCGGTGTAAAAATTATTCATCGAAATATACGATTCGGGTTGGATCGGGTGTGCCGTCGGGGAGGCGTCTTCGACAAACTGGCGCTCGCGCAACATTTTGACGTCTTTGATACGTTGCACATGCCAAGAGTGCATATCTGCCGAAAAACACTGGTCGCGAAACACCGTAAGCCCTTCTTTGAGCGTGAGTTGGAACCAATCGCGGCAGGTGATGCGGTTGCCCGTCCAGTTGTGAAAATACTCGTGTGCGATGACACTCTCAATCCCCATAAAATCGGCGTCTGTCGCCACGTCGCTATCGGCTAGGACGTAATGGGAGTTAAAGATATTAAGCCCTTTGTTCTCCATGGCACCCATATTAAAGCTATCCACCGCTACGATATTGTAGATATCCAGATCGTACGCCCTACCGTAAACCTTTTCATCCCAGAGCATCGACTTTTTGAGCGATTCCATGGCATGTGCACATTTGGACTCGTTCCCTTTGTCGCAGTAGATATTCAGCTCCACCTCGCGCCCCTCCATCGTGGTAAAACGGTCGCTTATGCTTCCCAAATTCCCCGCGACGAGTGCAAAGAGGTAAGATGGTTTTGGATGCGGATCGTACCACGTGACGCTGTGGCGCCCCTCTTCGATTTGGCATGCGGTATTTTTATTGCCGTTGCTAAGGAGCACGGGGTATTTTTTCGTATCTGCACTGATCGTGACGGTAAAAACGCTCATCACGTCGGGACGGTCTATGTAGGGGGTTATGCGCCGAAACCCCTCGGGTTCGTTTTGGGTACAAAAGATGGTTCCCGATTTGTACAGCCCCTCCAACTCGGTGTTGTTTTGGGGGTAGATGATGTTGGTGATACGGAGCAAAAAGTTCTGCGGCACGTTTGCCACGGTAAGTTTTTCCTCTTCGTATCTATAGCGCGAAGGGGTGAGTTGAAGGTCGTTGAGCCACATCTCTTCGAGTTCAAGGTCGATGCTATCAAGCACCAAATCTTTGGCATGTAGATCGATTTTTTCGATCTCAAGCGTGCTGTTTACACGGGTAAACTCTTCGAAGAGTTCAAACTCCAAAGAGACGCTGCGGATTGTAAATTCGGGTTTTTTATAATCTTTTAAATAGATAGCTTGGGGTTGTGTCATGCTCTGCTTCTTTTTTTTTCAAAAATAATACCACGCTTTGGCTCAAGCATCGGTTAAATCAAAACATCAGCTTCTCTATACTACAATCACGCATTCAACGTAAAAAATCACACTTTAAAAGAGTTCTTATGATCACTACGCAAAATAAGCAAACACTCCTGCTTATCCTCATCGCCTTTTTGTTTAGCTTCGCTTTTCGCCTCGTTTGGGTTTTTCAGTTCCAAGACTACGAGCAGTTTTATTTTAACGATCAGTTTATGATCAACACCAACGACGGCTACTACTTTGCCGAGGGTGCGCGCGACATTCTCGCAGGAGAATCGCAAGAGAACGATCTTTCGCCGATTGATAACGCCGTCTCGATCGCTACCGCTTTTTTCGCTACGATTCTCCCTTTTTCATTTGAGAGCATCATCTTCTACATGCCGGCTTTTTTGGCTTCTCTGATCGTTGTTCCCATGATTCTCATCGGCAAAGCGCTCAAACATATCGAAGTGGGGTTTGTCGCCGCACTCTTTGGCGCCATCGCCCACAGCTACTACAACCGTACCATGATCGGCTACTACGATACCGATATGCTCAATATCGTTTTCCCCGTATTCTTACTTTGGTCGCTGATCTTTGCTTTGCAAACGAGAGAAGAGAAATATATCCTCTTTAGCGGGCTCGAAATCGTAGCGTACCGTTGGTGGTATCCCCAAAGCTACTCTTTGGAGTTTGCGTTTATCGCCCTTGTGATTGCCTATACCCTCTACCTGCTTTACAAAAAAGAGGATATCCGTTACGAATTGCTCTTGCTTGGGGTGATGTTTTTTGCGATGATGGGGCTTGATAATCTTGTACGTTTTGGGATCGTCATCGCGCTTTATCTGGCTATAAAACAAGGATTGATCCAAAAATTCGCTTTACCTCTTTTTGTCCTAGCGCTCTTGAGCTTTTTCGCAACGGGAGGCTTTGCACCGATCTGGGGATCTCTGAGTAGTTACGTTTTTACGACCGCTACTTCCGCAACGGGCAGCGATCTTTCGCTCCATTTTTACAATGTCGTAGGTACCGTGCGCGAAGCCGGGAAAATCCCTTTTGATGTGTTTGCCAACCGCATCAGCGGGCACAGCGTAACCTTTATACTTGCAATCGGAGGCTATTTATGGCTTGCCTACCGCCACAAAGCGATGTTGCTGGCCCTGCCGCTTTTGGGACTCGGATTTTTGGCGTATGCGGGAGGGCTTCGCTTTACGATCTACGCCGTACCTGTTTTGGCATTCGGGATCGCGTACCTTATCTACCAACTTTCTTCACTCACCAATACCGAGTTTAAAAAATACTTTTTTATGAGTCTTCTCTCTTTTGCCGCATTGCTACCAAATATTTTTCATATTATCGAATACAAAGTCCCTACGGTTTTAATGCAACAAGAGGTTCAAGCGCTCGATCAGCTTAAAAATATTTCCCAAAGGGAAGACTACGTTGCGGCATGGTGGGATTACGGCTACCCTATCCGCTACTACGGCGACGTCAAAACCCTTATCGACGGCGGGAAACACTCGGGAAGCGACAATTTTGCAACCAGCTTTCTTTTGACTAACCCTCAAACCCCTGCCGCGCGGATGGCTCGTTTGGATGTTGAATACACCGAAACAAAATTCAACCTCCCAAGCGATGCTCCCGCAAAGTACCGTACAAATCTTGCCAACATGGTACTTGATTACGGTTTTAGCGATGCGAACGACTTCCTTGCCGCCCTCTCTTTAGAGGAGCTGAAGCTTCCGGAAAAAACGCGCGATGTCTACCTCTATCTGCCTAACCGTATGATGGGTATCTACCCTACCATCACCTATTTTTCAAATCTCGATCTTATGAGCGGCACCCAAGGGGCGCAGCCTTTTTACCATTTTACAACCCTCTTTGAAGAGGATCAGGGGTATATCTATCTTGGCTACTACAACCGACAAGATATCCGCCTCAATAAAGCAACGGGAAATATAGAGATCGACAAAGGAAGAGTCGCCATAGGGGTTAAAGATTTCACCCTTACCTACTACGATGCGAATGAAAATCTTCAACACACGACCAATGAGATAAAGTTCGACGGCAAGCTTCACCTTGTGTATATGAAAAGCTACAACCAGTTTCTCGTAGTCGATGAAAGCGTGTACAACTCCACCTATTTCCGCCTTTTTGTATTGGAAGATTACGACACGAATCTGTTTGAACCGGCGATCTTAACGCCCCATACGAAAATCTACAAACTTAAAATCTAACCTTACATGCCAAGGTTTTCACTTGGCATGTGGGAAAAAAGAAGCGGCAAACTTCTCGAAATCCTCTTTTCCAAGAGGTTTTGAAAAATAGTATCCCTGCAATACGTCGCACTCGTTTTCCAAAAGAAAATCTCTTTGAAAATTCTCCTCTACACCCTCGGCAACCGTTTTAAGTTTCAGGTTTTTTGCAATACTGATGATCGTTTTTACGATATTGCTTTGTTTCGTATTCGCGATCTCGCCGATAAACGATTTGTCGATTTTAAGCTCGTAGAGGGGGATTTGGCGCAGATAACTCAGCGACGAATATCCCGTTCCGAAATCGTCCATAGAAAAGCGGATGCCGTAGCTTTTGAGCACTTCCATATTTTTGCGCAATCTGTTCATATCTTCCGACACGCTCGTCTCGGTCATCTCGAAAATCACTTTTTTAGCCAGTCTCTCGTCGAGATGTTTTTCTATCAGATATTTCACGTCGTCGATAAATTTGGAATGAAAAAGCTGGCGCATGCTGACGTTGATCGAAAACTGCTCCAGATCGATCCCCTTTGCATCCCAATCTCGCAACGTCTTAAACGCCTCTTCCAAAACGTAGTACCCAAGTTCTATTATCATCCCCGTCTGTTCGCAAACGCCTATAAACTCGTCGGGAGCTATAAATCCGAGCTTTTGCGACTTCCATCGAACGAGCACTTCACACCCCATCACGCGGCATTCACGACTCATTTGGGGCTGGTAGTGTAAATATATTTCGTTGTTTCGGATCGCAAAATGCAACAGCCTCTCAATATCGAGTCTGCGCTCTATCCGACGGGAGAGTGCATCGTTAAAGAGCATTACGCCGTCACGCCCCTTTGATTTTGCCTCGTACATTGCTATGTCGGCTTCTTTGATGAAAGTATTGATATGAACGTTGGGATTGTCGATAAGGCTCACGCCGATACTCGCGCTGATATACATGCTATGTTCGTCCAAAAGGTAACTCTCTTTAATCACCTCGATAAGCTCCTCCGCAAACGCGGTCGCCTCTTTTGCACACTGAAGTGTCGATTCACATCCCGAACTCACCACACAAAACTCGTCTCCGCCGATACGAAACGCCGTATTACGAAACCTCTTGGAGTAAAGGTCTATCCTTTTTGCTACTTCGCACAGCAACATATCGCCGACATCATGCCCGAGAGTGTCGTTGATGGTTTTAAAATGATCAAGATCGATCAGCAATATATAAAACTTTTTTCTAAAGTTTTTTTCGTGTTTGAGTTGTTCCTGGAGATGCTCTATCAAACAGCGGCGATTGCCCAGCGAGGTGAGATGGTCGTGATACGCCTGATACTCGTTTTTTAAAAGAAACTTGTTCATATTGTTTGAGGAGTACAAAATCACGTAAAACAAAACAACCGAAAAAAAGGCAAGAAGATAGGAAAAATATTCTCCGACGGCAATAAAATACAGCACCAAAGGGATCATAAGGCTCAGCACCGTCACACGCGCCAAAACCTTTTGGGATGCCAGAAGCGTCGCCGCTACCACCGAAGTGCCGATCTGCGTTGCGATGGCTATGTAGTGCAGTTGTATATTCTCTTTAAACACATAGATAATAAAGATCAGATTCCACAAAGAGAAGAAAAAATAAAAAAAGATATTGGTCTGCTTCGCCCATGCCTCTTTTTGAGAAACGCTGAAACTTCTATCTCGATATTGTACGTAAAGTCTGTACCCCCATAAGGAGGTAAGCAGCACCGCCGCAAACCAAAGCAATTCATAATTGATGCCATCGTACAACCGACCCATCAAAATGTATCCCGGAGCGGTTATCAATGAGAGCACAATCAGAACAAGAATCTGCTTGTGCATAAAATTATGAAAATGCATCTTTTGAAACACATCCACCCCTTTTGCCCTTTTATACAAAATAAAAAATAAAATTCGATCCGACCACAACGGTTACGACCGACGTAAATTTTTGAAAAAGAGAAACGATTATATCCGTTAAAGGCTAAAATGAGATTAAAATAAAAAAGACATGTTGCATAAAGCAAATTAAAAAACTACAAAAAAAGAATAAAATTTGAAATTATCAAGAAAGAAGGAGTTTGATGAAAAGTGGCTCCGAATACTGGATTCGAACCAGTGGCCAAGTGATTAACAGTCACCTACTCTACCGCTGAGCTAATTCGGAACATTTTGAAGTATAAATGGTGTCAGAGGGGGGACTTGAACCCCCGACCCCCGGCTTATGAGACCAGTGCTCTAACCAGCTGAGCTACCCTGACATCTATTTAAGAGGGTGGAATTATATAGAGACAAAGCTTTAATTTTCCTTTGATGAAAGCCAAAAACTCAAGTTCTGCTGTCTCGGTCGAAGAAAAAAGAGACGAGGGGGTTGTATCGGTACAATTTTCTTTTTTATTCTGTGTAAATAACAAAATATATTGCTAAAATATTGGTTTGAAATTTACTTAAACGATACGGAGTATAGTATGTCTACTTTTAATTATGACGACGACATAGATTTAGACGAGGAAACCCAAGAGGAAGAAGAGGATTTCTACGACGAATACGAAGATGAAGAGGACCTCGACGAAGACGAATATTATGAAATAGACGACGAAGAGGAAGATTCTTTCTGCGACTAATCTTTCTGACCGAGTTCTTTGGCATGTGCTAAAGAACTCTTTTTCCACTCCATTCTTAACATACCGCTTTTTTCAACTCTATTATTATCTACATGCCAAACTCCCTTTTGTACCGCCACCGCAATGTTCTAGTGTCTTATATTATCAACCAATCTCTCTACATTAACTCACTATAGTTTAGTCACTAAGACTAAAAGTCTTGACTTTGTTACCGTTTTAGAGTATATTTTCAGTCCAATTTATCAATTTTAAGGAGATATTTTATGAACTTTAAACCACTGGGAAAAAGAGTTCTAGTCAAGAGACTCGAAGAGGAAAATATGACTAGCTCGGGTATCATTATCCCCGATAACGCAAAAGAGAAACCTTCCAAAGGGGAAGTGGTCGCCGTTAGCAGCGAAGTAACGGAACTCTCATGCGGGAACACCGTAGTTTTCGGTAAATACTCGGGGAACGAGATTTCTTTAGATGGCGTGAAGTATCTGGTTATGGATACGGATGATATTTTCGGAATAATTGGTTAAGGAGAGAAACGATGGCAAAAGAGATTATTTTTTCGGATAACGCAAGAAACGCTTTAGCTCGCGGTGTTGCACAGCTTACGGACGCGGTAAAAGTCACTATGGGACCGCGCGGTCGCAACGTACTCATTCAAAAAAGCTACGGAAGCCCGATCATCACCAAAGACGGCGTAACGGTTGCAAAAGAGATCGAGCTTAAAGACAAACTCGAAGATATGGGCGCACAACTTGTAAAACAAGTCGCTTCCAACACGGCAGACGAGGCGGGTGACGGTACGACGACGGCTACGGTTTTGGCAAATGCCATCTTCTCCGAAGGTCTTAGAAACATCACAGCAGGTGCAAACCCCGTCGAAGTAAAACGCGGTATGGACAAGGCATGTGAAGCTATTTTGGCAAACCTTAAAGCTTCCGCAAAACTTATCAAAGACAAAAAAGAGATCGCTCAGGTTGCGACTATCTCTGCGAATTCCGATACTGCTATCGGCGATATGATCGCAGAAGCTATGGAGCGCGTAGGGCAAGACGGCGTTATCACCGTTGAAGAAGCAAAAGGGATCTCCGATGAACTTGACGTAGTAGAGGGTATGCAGTTTGATCGCGGTTATCTAAGCCCGTATTTCATCACGAATACCGAGAAAATGATTGCCGAGATCGAGCATCCGTGGATTTTACTCGTCGATAGCAAAATCTCTAGCTTAAAAGATATGCTCCCCGTATTGGAGCAGGTGCAAAAAACATCCCGCCCGCTTCTTATTATTGCAGAAGACGTAGAGGGTGAAGCGCTTTCGACTTTGGTCGTAAACAAACTTCGCGGTATCTTAAATATTTCTGCGGTAAAAGCTCCGGGATTCGGCGACAGAAGAAAAGCGATGCTTCAAGATATCGCAATTCTCACAGGCGGAACGGTGATAGCAGAAGAGACGGGACACACGCTCAGCGGTGCAACCCTTGATATGCTCGGACAAGCTTCACGCGTCGTAATCGACAAAGATAACACCGTTATCGTAAACGGTGCAGGCAAAGAGGAAGCGGTTAAAGCGAGAATCTCCGAGATCAAAGTACAAATCGATGCAACAAGCAGCGAGTACGACAAAGAAAAACTCCAAGAGCGTCTTGCCAAACTCAGCGGCGGCGTAGCGGTTATCAAAGTGGGTGCCGCAACAGAAACCGAGATGAAAGAGAAAAAAGACCGCGTCGACGATGCGCTTAGTGCAACAAAAGCGGCTGTTGAAGAGGGTATCGTTATCGGCGGCGGAGCGGCTTTAGTGCGCGCTGCGGCAAAAGTAAAACTCGACCTTACGGGCGATCAAAAAATCGGTTGCGAGATTATCTTGCGTGCGGTTAAAGCGCCGATGAAACAGATCGCGGCAAACGCAGGCTACGACACGGGCGTCGTCGTGAATGCCGTAGAGAGTGCAACCAACGAAAATATCGGTTTCAACGCCGCTACGGGTGAGTATGTCGATATGTTCGAAGCGGGTATCATCGACCCGTTTAAAGTGGAGCGTGTTGCCTTAACAAACGCAACTTCGGTTGCAAGCCTCCTTTTAACGACGGAAGCTGCCGTGTTTGAACTCCCTAAAAAAGAGGATGATCTCACAGCAGGTATGCCGCCGCAAATGGGTATGCCGGGGATGTATTAATCATTCCCACTTTCCTCTGAAACCCCCATTATGGGGGTCTTCCTTGACTCTCAATTTTAGCAACCTAGTCTTAAGCACATATATCCCCAAAGATTTTCAATTTTGTGATTGTCACTTAATTTGATATAATCAGTCAAATATTACAACGGTGGTGATCTATGACTATGATTATGGATATAAAAGAGCAATATATGAAAAAGTTTGAAGAATTTTTAAAGTCTTTACCGTCTGATGCAATCACAATAAGAAATTCATTAGACGAAGAGATTACAAAAAGGGTTGATGAGTACAAAAACGGTAGCGCTCGGTCTGTACCTTTTAATCAAAACTTATCGTCTGTAAGAGAGAAGTTAGTGGCTCAAATATGACTTTAGAAAAGTCTCCCAGATTTGATAGTGAGTTAGAAGCTATCGTCGATTTTATAGCTAAAGACTCTCCAAACAGAGCGTTACATTTTTTTGATGAGATAATCTCAAAAATAAATCAAATACCATCCAATCCATACATTCACAAAAAAAGAAAATTTTTAGATGATGAAAATATTAGAGAGATGATTTTCAAAGGATATACAATTCCCTTTTTGATTGATACTAAAAATGGAAAAATAGTTGTGTTAGGAATTTTTAACCAAAATTTGTGGGAGTAATACACTGACACTTTATCATTGGTATGAGTGATATAGTTTTAATCCCTTTGCAAACCGTTCTCTAGCGGTTCGTTTTCTTCTTACTCCCCTTTTTTTTCCTGTTTTTTGTTTTTTCTTTTTCTAGTTTTTTTATCCGTATACTTTTTTCTATCACAAAAAAATTGTTAATAAATATTTTTATTGCAATTAAAAATAATACTATTAAGTTTAAAAACGTTACAATTGCGAAAAAATTTCAAGGGACGGATCATGCGCACCACAAAGTTTAAACTCAACCATATCGTGACGGTTTCGTTCTTTGCGCTTTTGCTGAGCGTTGTTGCGGGGCTTTTTGTCCAGTATTCCCATGCCAAGAATATGATCGGCGAAAACTATAAAAACAAATATTACGGCATCACCCTCCAAGTGGGAGAAAATTTCCGTCTTTTGTTTGACAAAGCACAGTTTGATTTTCGCCGCGCCCGACATGCCAACATAGATAAACTCCAAGAACTCTACGATATCTACGCCAAAACCAAAAACGATTTCGATATTGCAAAAACCACTGCTTTGCTTAACAAAGAAGCGGTATTTGGAGAGTATAAAATCACGCTGATAGAGAAAAATGCCCTCATAGAAGATACGACATACAAAAAAGCGGTCGAGGATCTTTTTAACAAAAAAACATTGATCGACATCTCCGAACCTATGGTTGAGAGCACCTCTATGAATATACGCCGCTATCTGATGCGCCTTAGCGATGACGGTACGAAAGTTTTGCAGCTTGAATTTATGCTCGATTTCTCCAAAATTCTCCGCGAAGCTTACCGAACCCTCCCCTTGGAGATGCAAATGCTCCGTTTTTACCTCGTCAACGAATACTCGGTCAAAAAAATAGATTTTCGCGACGAAGCCTCGGAGATTCCGACGGTACAAAAAAGCTGGAAAGATACGCAGGAGGTTTTACGCTCCATCAACGAGCAACTAAAAGACCCCAACATACAAAAGGTGCTCCAAAAAGACACGCTGCGCGAGAATATCAACTTTACCGCCGAAGTCTCCGCTATCTTCAAAAAAAACGGCAATACCCTCTCTTTTGTCGATGAGGAGCAACGCCAAATCGTTTTTTATACCATGGCAAACAGACTTTGCAGCCAAATCAGCCAAACACAGCTGATTATCCACACCGCGTTTAGTCTCAACCCGCTTGCCAACGATGAGGAAAAAAGTTTTACCACCTTTTTAGCGACCTCTTTTGCGGTGGTTTGTATCCTTCTGGCTTTGTATCTTCTTATCGTATTTAATATTTCGCGCAAAATGGAAAAGATCATCCGTACCTTAAACAACAACGAAATAATCAAAGAGGAGAACATCATCGTCCACGAGATCGAGGAGCTCAAAAAAACATACAACGACCTCCATAGCGACCTCAACAACCAGATACAGCTGGGCAAAAGTCTCACCTACGTCGACGAACTCACCAAAGCAAAAAATACACGCGCCTACAAAGAGAAAGTAAAAGAGTTTCTCGCGTTTTATAAACGTCACGAGATCATCTTTTCGATGGCACTTTTGGATATCGACGATTTCAAGAAGATCAACGACACCTTCGGGCACAGAACGGGCGATTATGTTCTTATCGACATCACAAAACTTATCGAATCCAACATCCGCGCCAACGACTTTCTTTTTCGCGTAGGAGGGGAAGAGTTTGTCCTCATCTTTGCCAAAACGCCGCTGGAAAATGCCAAAATTGCGGCAGAGAAGATACGTAAAATCGTCGAAACAAAACTCGCAACCATCGAAGATAAAAAGATCACCGTAAGCATGGGGCTTAGCGAATCGCGCATAAACGATACCGAAGAGACCCTCTACGAAAGGGTTGATATGCTATTATACGAATCTAAAAAAAGCGGTAAGAACAAGGTAACATCGGGATAGTGCGCTACATGCCATGAATTTTCTTGGCATGTAACCGTGCGAAAATGTCATCCTCACTCCAATGCTCTAACGCTCCAGCGCATATATCTCATTGCAAAGTTATATGTGTTCCCAACGAGAAAGAGCACAAACCTGTTTCTTCTTGTTTCTCTAATCATTAGTTGTAAATACATAAAAAATAAAAAGTATTAAGAAAACAAACATTAGCTACATAATGTTTAAATGAACTTTATCATTGTGTATATAGTCTAAGTATCTAATATTGGGTAAGTAAATATTTTTTTCAGGGATAGTGCTGTTCAAATAGTTAATGAGTTTTTCTACATCTTCTAAATCATCAACATTAATTTGAAACTTGAGTATGTTAGTCCTAATTACAATAAAAAGAGGATAACGAAACGCAGGAGATTGAAAAGATACAATAGAAGACACTTTTCTTTGTTCAAATTCAATTTTAACAATATCTCTTAATAAGATTTTAATTGGTTTAGTTGGATCTAAATTTAATTCTATATATTTATCCGTAATTTTTATTATTATATAGTTTGGATAATCTTTCTTATACGATAAATACATGTAAATATAACATCCTTTTATAATATAACGGTGACGCGGGTCATTGACACACCAACGAAAAATTTTCCCTCGTTCCCAACGTCCTCGTTGGGAATGCCTACTTGTGTTGAAACCATCTGCTTGTTCACAAAATCCATCCAACATCGATCAAATCCGCCTTTGTTACAGCATATGTGTAATACATGCCATGAACCATCTTGGCATGTGCAAAAATGTTTTTTTATACTAGCAAAATATTCTTGGCATGTGGTTGAATTTTTATGTTTTTTTGTCTTATTATTTGAGGATGTAATGAAGTCGCATGCCATAGTTTTTTCCAAGTCACCGAATGGAGCTTCATCCGTTTTTTTTGGGCTTTGTTATGCTATTATACGAATCTAAAAAAAGCGGTAAAAACAAGGTAACATCGGGATAATGAGAAAAGAGATTTTAGAGCGCTACGAACTAAGCGGGGCAAACGAGATTATTATCAACATTGCGACCGACCGCATCGAAGATCTTTACAACAACTTTGACAAAAAATCCCCTTTTCTCAAAAAAGACCTTAGCGAGGATTTCGTTACCTACCTTATCGACTGCGTAAGCGAGATAGAGAAAGAAAAATTTCTTATCCAAATCAACCTCGACACCCCCGCAGAGACAAGTTCCGTCTCACGCGTGCAAAACAGTATCCACCAATTTTTCCTCTACATGAAAGAGCTTGAAACGAAGCAGATGAGGGCAAAAGCAAAAACCTCGATGATTCTGCTGGGGATAGGGCTTTTTTTGGCTTTTATCTCTTTGTTTTTAAGCAATACCACCGCCCAAAACGGCAGCCTTGCTTTGGGAGTCCTCACCGAAGGGCTGACCGTAGCGGCGTGGGTGAGTCTTTGGGAAGCGATCGCAACCTTTTTGATACGTTGGATGCCCTATAGAAAAAAAATCTCTTTGTACGAGCAGATAGCACATGCCAAGGTGACCGTAACGACGGAGCATCAAAAATGACGCAACTCCCTTTTTTTATCCACGATCTCCATCTTGAAGATATCCATAACCCCGAACACCCTTCGACGTTTATGCTCGAGGAGAACTACTCGCTTTTGATTTTGCGCCTTGCATTTTTTCGCGGCGACACTCTCGAAGTAGCTTCGTTTCCTTTCGTAATTCACGATGAAAACAGCTATTTTTACGAGAGAGAAACAAAAACATTCAAAGATTTAGGTTCGGGGTTTCACGGTCTTTATAAAGCGATCGATCATGCCATCGACGGCGCAATCCAAATGCTTTTGCTCTACCACGAAAAGATCGATCAATGTGAAGAAACGCTTTATGCTCCGAGCAAAAAAGATTTTCTCAAAGAGTGGCATGTACAAAAAAAAGAGATGATCCGTATCCACCGTTTGAAGATTAAGGCGGTATCGACACTTTTTGAGTTTTTAGAGCTTTACAAAAAAGAGAAAGAGTTTTTGCACAACGAGTTCGACGATGTTATAGAGCATCTCGAACGTTGCGAGCGCTCCGCCCAAAGTGCGCTTTTAAAGCTTGATCAGATTTACAATTTTTATTCGGTACAAACAAGCGAAAAAATCAACAAAAGCATCTTCTATCTTACAATCATCTCGGCTATTTTCCTGCCGCTTAATCTCGTGGTAGGTTTCTTCGGGATGAACACGGGCGGCTTGCCCTTTGAGAAGCACCCTCACGGCACGTTTGCAGTGATGGGCGGAATGTTTGTTCTTATGCTTTTTCTTATTTTGGTCGTACTGCTTTATTTTAAGAAAAAAAGGTAACCCATGCAAAACCCTTTCGAGTCGGGACATATCAAAAACTATCTTTTGCTCTATGCGAGCGTGGTGGTGATTATGATCCTCTTTTTTATAGCCGCTTCCCTCTTTCACGAAGCCGAAGTAAAAGAGAAAAAAGTTTTCGACACGAACGCCTCAAAGCTTGAAAAAGTTCTGCCGCAAACAGAAGCGGAAAACAACGAAACGCAAAAGAGATTTACGATCATGGAGAAGGGGTATTAAAAACATACATGCCAAGAACCTTGGCATGTGTAACAAAGATACTACTCTTTAGTGACGATATAAAGCTGCTGGTGTTCGAGACGTTTTAAAATATCCATTACGGTCACGAAATCCTGAAACGTTGCCTCTTTGTCGCTGCGAAGCACCACCGTTTGCTCTTTGGAAATTTTTGAGAGTTTTGCTTCAAGCTCTTTGGCATCTACCTGCTCTTTTTCTACGAACATATCGCCGTTGGCTTTGACATAGACGTTAATCTCTTTTTGCAGCTCCTCTTTTTTCGCCGAAGCGGCTTCGGGAAGCTCTACTGGGATCAGCCCCTGTTTGATGAAGGTCGCGGTGGTGAGTACCATAACCAAAAGTACGAGCATAATGTCGATAAAGGGGATGACGTTTATCTCGTCAAACCTTTTGATCTTTTTACTGCACTTAGCCATTTTGTTTTGCTTTGTCTTGGGCTACGTCGAAGCGTGTGAGAATCCTCTCCACCTTGCGCAAAAGCATCGTATAGGCGATGATCGCAGGCATCGCTACCAAAAGCCCCATAGCGGTCGCTTTAAGTGCAAGGGCGAGCCCCACCATAATCTTTTTGGCATCGACCGCTTCGGCATCCCCCATCGTATAAAACGTGATCATAATCCCGATAACCGTTCCTAAAAGCCCCACGTAAGGGGCATTGGAGCCGATGGTACTGATAACGCCGAGATTATCGGTAAGATCCATCTCCAGATTATCTCTATGATCGTACTCCTCCGTGCGCACCGTTTTGTAAAACATCATCCTCTCGATGAAAAGCCAAAGGGTCACGATACTCATAAGAATCAAAATCCCCATCACTCCGTAGTCTAAAACCTCTTCTGCGTACATCAGCAAGTTTTCTGTTTGCATTTTTTTCCTTCTTGATTAGATTTAAACGTGAGTGTAACACTCGTGCCTTGGTCGGGGGCGGATTTAAAGTTGAGCGCTATCTCTTGGCGATCGCAAAAGCGTTTCACCATCCCAAGCCCGATCCCGAATCCCTGCATGTTTTTGTTGCACTGGTAGTAGTTGTCAAAGATTCGCAAAAGTTGCACTTCGTCCATGCCGCAGCCGTAATCTTTGATAGAAAGCGTAAAATCCGTGATTTTTATTTCGATTTTGTTACTTTTGGGGGAGTATTTTACCCCATTGTCGATAATATTGTCAATCGCTTTGGCAAGCCCTATTTTATCGGTTACAAGAGGCGTTTTTTCCAAGTCGAGTATAAACTCGACGTGAGGATAAACCGATTTTAAAAAATCGACCCGCGAGGCAACGAGCACGTCAAGATCAAACGCCTCCTCGACTATCTGCAACGACTGGGTTTTTATCATGTAATCTAGCTCGTTGTAGCGCTCAAGCAACATCTTGCACGCATTTTCTATTCGTGCGAGGCGTTTGCGCTCCTTCTCGTCGGTGCTATTTTTTTGGAGCATCTGCACGTTGGTGATAATAGTGCTTGTGGGAAGATTAAGCTCATGGAGCGTCTCTTTTGAGAGGTTTTGCAGGTTACTCACATGCTCTTCAAGCGGGTCGATGGAGAGCTTTGAGATCATCACGCCCCCCAAAGTTACCAAACACACCATCACCAGCGAGAGCAAAAACATATTTTCCACCCGCGCTACCGCCAAAAGATAATGGAGCGTCATCAAAAACGCGCTTACCGTCAAAAGATAGTAGATAAAAATATGGATACGCAGATTACGAAACAAGTCTGTAGCCTATTCCCCGTATATTTTGAATCTCCACCTCGGGAAGAAGCTGTTTGATCCGGTTGATATAGACCCGTATCGCCCCACTACTTCCCGCTTCGCTGCTGCTCCAAAGCTCGTCCATCATCATCTCTCTGGGGACGACGTTGTTGGCATGTTTCATTAAAATAAGGAGCAGTTCGTACTCTTTGCGCGAAAGGTCAAGCTCTTTGCCGTCGTAGAGAATCCGTTTGTGTACCTCGTCGTGACAAAGGAGGTTGACACACTTGTGCTGCTCTTTTTTTACCCGACGCAAAAGTGCTTGGATGCGCAAAGAGAGTTCGTCGATATCGAAAGGTTTGGTGAGATAATCGTCCGCACCCACGGCAAAAGAGTTTTTGAGCATCTCTTTGTCTTTGTGGGAGGTTAAAAAGATAGCGGGGGTTTCGTCGCTTGATTCGCGCAACTCTTTTAAAAAAGTCACCCCGTCTATGAGGGGCACGTTGATATCAAGCAGATAGATATCGAACTTGTTTTTATAGGTTGCCTCAAGCGCACTTTGCCCGTTTGGCGCGTAAGTCACCTCGTACCCGCTCTCTTCGAGCAGGTCGACGATCGTTTCGGCAAAAAGGGTATCGTCTTCTAAAAAAAGGATTTTACTCGACACTTTCTATCGCCCAGTTGATCGTTTCGCCCGCATACATCGGAACGACGCCGCTGTAGCTTTCAGGCACGACAAACGGCCGTTTTTCCAGTACCACCTCTTTAAACTCTGCACAAATACCGTAGATGTTTTGCGCATTGTCGCTTACAAACGCTTGGAGGTTTTCGAGTTTGTCGTGCTTATCGAACACGTCGCACAGCAGTTGCAGGGCTATCGGCGCGGTAAAGACGCCCGCCGCACAGCCGCACGACTCTTTTTTATGCTGCGGATGGGGCGCGGAATCGGAACCGAACATCACTTTGGGGTGTGCTTCGAGCGCTACTTTCAAAAGTGCTTCGCGATCTTCGGGGCGTTTTGCGATGGGCTTGCAAAACAGGTGGGGTTTAAGCATTCCGCCCGCCACGTCGTCAAGCGTGATGATAAGATGGTGCACCGTGACGGTCGCATACAGGTTCTCATACTTATCGAGCATATCGACCGCGGCTTTGGTGGTGATGTGCTCCATTATAATTTTAAGTTTCGGGAAATTTTTTGCAAGAAGTTCGTAGATACTCATAAACTCCGCTTCGCGATCCATCACAAACCCGTCGGTTTCGCCGTGTACGCAAAGAGGGATCCCGAGCAAACTCATCATCTCCAAAGTGGGGCGCATCTCTTCGACGTTGAACGAAGAAACCCCTCCCTCCGAGTTGGTAGTAATTCCCGCAGGGTAGAGTTTGATCGCGGTAATATGCCCCGCTACGCTCTCTAAAAACGCTTTGTCGTAATTTTTGTAAAAGAGGGTCATATACGGCTCGAAGTAATCGTTAGGAACCGCGGCGACTATGCGCTCTTTGTAGGCTTTAATATCTTCAAGAGAGGTGACGGGGGGAACGAGATTGGGCATCACGAGAGCGCCGCTGAAACTATAGGCACTCAAAGGTGCTATATTTTCCAGCATGACACCGTCACGTAGGTGCAAGTGCATATCCAGCGGCATTAAAAGCGTATGAGTTTTCATGGGAACTTCCTAGTTGTATTTTGAAAATTATAACGCGTCGGGGATTAAAAAAAGTTTTTTAAATCCTCCAACGCAAGCGGTTTGGAATAATAATACCCCTGTATCTCGTCGCACCCGTGCTCTTTTAAAAAATCGAGCTGCTCTTTGGTCTCGACCCCTTCGGCGGTGATCTGCAAGCCGAACGTTTTGGCAAGGACGATAATCGCTTTGACGATCGCTACGCCGCTTCCCCCCTCCTCTAGTTCGTCCACGAACGATTTGTCGATTTTAAGTTTGGTTACGGGGAGCTTGTGCAGATAGCTCATAGAGGAGTAGCCCGTTCCGAAATCGTCGATTGCCAAGGCGATCCCCATATCTCTAAACTTTTGCAAAACCTCGATCGCGCTTTTTTCGTTTGCAGATATGTAGCTTTCGGTGATCTCAAGTTCTAGCATCTGCGGCGGTAGTTGCGTCTGCACGAGGGTATCCAAAATCGTAGCGGTCATATCGCTGTTTTTCAGCTGCACCGCCGAAACGTTGACGCTGAGCGAATCGAGTTTGTACCCCTCTGCCAAGAGGGTTTGGAAATCTTGGCATGCTTTTTCCAAAACCCATTTGCCAAGCGGGATAATAAGGTTCGTCTCCTCCGCCAAATAGATAAACCGATCGGGAGAGACAAATCCGAGGGTTTTTGAATGCCAGCGAACAAGCGCTTCGACCGAAGCGACTTTACCCGTTTGCATCGAGATTTTCGGCTGGTAGGCGATGGCAAACTCGTCTTCGCTTTTTAGCGCTTGTTTGAGGGCATCGATAATAGTCGCACGTTCGTGGATCACCTGTGAGAGCTCGCGGGAGAAGAAGCTGTAGTTGTCCCGTCCGAGTTCTTTGGTTTTATACATCGCCAAATCGGCATACTGGATCAGCTCGCTGGGGTCTTTGCTGTCGTCGGGGTAGATAGATATCCCAATACTAAGCGTCGTATTGATCTCCCCCAAAGAGCAGCGAAACGGCTTCTCGAAACTCTCTAAGAGTTTTTTCGCACTCGTCTCTACCTCTTTGTGCGAAGCGATCTCTTCGAGAAGAATATTAAACTCGTCCCCGCCTACCCTTGCCACCGAGTCGGATAGTCGGATCTGCTTGCGAAGTCTTTTGCCCACCTCGATAAGAAGTTCATCCCCGATATGATGCCCGAGGGTGTCGTTGATATGTTTAAACTGATCCAAATCCAAAAAGATCACCGCTATTTTCGTATCTTTTTGTTTGGCATGTTCGATTGCTTTGTCGAGTTTTTCGTAAAACAGCCGTCTGTTGGGAAGGTTTGTCAGCGGGTCGTGGTTGGAGAGGTGTTCAAAATTTTCTTGGGAGGTTTGCAGCTGTTTTTCGCGCCGTTTGAGGGTGATGGCGAGTTTGTTGATATTGTTGGATATCAGTTCAAGTTCGTCATCGGTTTTAAGCACCTCGCTTTTTGTGTAGTCCCCTTTTTCGATCTTCTCTATCTGCCCCATAAGATGGTGCATCGGACCTACGAGCCATTTTTTAAAAATATACGCCACCGCAGCGGGGATGATAAACAAAAGCAGCAACAAAAGAAGCACCAAATCGGCTCTGTTTTGAGAAAAATCCAAGCTGTTATCGTAACGGTCAAGCTCAAATACGATCGAAACTACCTTGTCGGTCGTGGGAAAACTCATCGAGCTTACAAACGTATCTCCCACGGCACGCACCTTGAAATTTTGGGTTTTGTACGGCTCAAAAACACTCACCGCTTCCTTGGCATG
>JAQUCZ010000054.1 GCA_028685945.1 Sulfurimonadaceae bacterium
GTGCATGAACGACTCGGCGGTATCGCCCGCTTCGAGTTTGGTCACCCCCGCGCTAAAGGTGACCTCCCCCACGTCTCTAAAGTGGAATTTTCTGATGGTGGTTAAAAAGTTTTCCACCGCTACTACCGCTTCGTCAAGCTCGGTGCTCGGGAAAAGTACCACGAACTCCTCCCCTCCCCAGCGTGCGGGCTTATCAGTGGAGCGCACTTTTTGGCGCAAGATTTTGGCGAAGGTGACAAGCACGTAATCCCCTACGGCATGTCCGTAGGTGTCGTTGATCTTTTTGAAAAAGTCTATGTCGATCACCGCTATGGTTACGGGGGTTTTGTAGCGTTTGAAGATATCGAGCGCTTCTTGCATCTCGCTGCTAAAGCGGTGGCGGTTGTACAGCCCCGTAAGGTGGTCGGTAACTGCCATCTTCTCGATCTCTTTGGTGCGGTCGGCTACCCGCTCTTCGAGTTCGTTGTTAAGCTCTTCGAGCATCTTTTTGTCGGTGACGTTATGACGGAACGCTTGGTAGCCTATGATCTTCCCCTCCTCGTTGGTGTCGGGGACGATGTAAGATTCGATCCAGTACGTACTGCCGTCTTTGTGAAGGTTTTTTACCACCGCCTTGTAGGTTTGCCCCGTCGTTACGGTGTCCCACAATGTTTTAAAACTCTCCGGAGGGTTATCGGGGTGTTTGATGATGCGGTGGGTTTTACCCAAAAGCTCCTCGCGGCTATAGCCGCTAAGCTCGCAAAACGCGTCGCTCACGTAGGTTATGACCCCCCGTTTGTCGGTGTAACTGGTGTAAACATACTGGTTGACGATATCGAGGGTTTTTTCCAAGTGGCGGGTTTTCTCTATAATCTTTTCCGAAAGCATGGTATTAAGCCCCGCAATCGTGGCATGTTTGTGGGTGAGTTTGCGCAAAAGCGGAGTAAAAAGGTACGAGGAAAGAAACCACGCCACCCCCAAAATAACCCCCAAAAGAAATACGCCCTGATAAAACAATTCCCCTTGCAGCGTGTCGTTTTGCGCTTCTATGGAGCGCACGGCGCTATCGAGAATCTCCACCCCCTCTTTATGAAATACAGATACCCGCTCCACGCTTGCCCCATCGAGCCGCAACAAAGGGGAATCTGTTTCGTACACCTCTCTAAAAGGGGTGTTTACATACCCTTTTGTGTAGATATTTTCGGCTGCAAACCCCAGTGTCTCAAGGGAAGCGCGAATCTGATCGAAATCTTTGCGCATCGTTTGCGTAAGCATCTTCAAATGCTCCGTCCCGCGCTGCGTAGGTTCTCTTTGTACCCCCTCAAGCAGGGTATGAAGCCGCTCGAAATAGAACCTCTGCTGCGCGCTTTTGGAAACAAGGGCGGCATACTCTTTTTGTTTCTCCATCAGTGAAAAAATATAGGTAAAGGAGAGCACGACGCTCAAACCTATTACAAACATAGAGATTCTGTATACCGTCGTTATTTCAAGATTTTGAAAATATTTCGTCATTCAAAAAGCCTTTAGTACGTATAATTTCCGCTTAAAAACAATATTTATACACATAATAATATTTAAAACCGATTAAATGCGTTCTATTGCCTCTTTTTTCTCCCGTTTTTGTACTCTTCTTAACTGATGTTACGCACTTTATGAGCAAAGCCCATAAAGCGGCAGGGACAGATGTCCCTACAACCCCCTAAAGCTACCCGTATCTTTCCGATACGGGAGAAAAACTAACTTTACGCTTCTCCTTAAAGGAACTGCGTAAAGTTAGTTCTTAAAACTATGAGGCTATAATTGCGCAAAAAGTACCCATGCCATGAACAATCTTATCACCCTTCTTACACAAAAAACAAACCTATCAAAAAACGTCATAGAAAATATCCTCAAGCTTCTCGATGAGGGCTCTACCATCCCCTTTATAGCGCGCTACCGCAAGGAGCTCACGGGCGGTGCGGACGACGAGGTACTCAGAGAGTTTGAGACCGTCTACGAAAGTGCGAAAAAACTGCTTGTGCGCAAAGAGGAAGTTTCGCGCCTTATCGCCGAGCGCGCTTCGCTTACCCCCGAGCTTGCACATGCCATAGAGGAGGCGCAAACCCTCCACGCACTAGAGGATATCTACCGCCCCTTCAAAGAGAAAAAAAACACCCGTGCAAGTGCCGCGATCGCCAAGGGGCTTGAACCGCTTGCCGACATGCTAGAGAGCGGGCGTTTGGAGCTGAGCGAGTTTCGCGACAAAGCAAAAAGTTTCGTCAAAAACGACGTCGCTTCGGTGGATGAAGCGATCCAAGGGGCGCAAGATATCCTCGCCGAACGCTACGCCGACATGCCAAAGGAACGCGAAGCGATCCGCAACACCATGCTGCGCCACGGCACGATCGAGATCAAAAAAGCAAAAGAGTTCGACCAAAACGGGCTTTATGCCTCGTTTGCCGACAAAACCGAAAAAGCGGCGTTTATACCGAGCCACCGCTATTTAGCGCTGATGCGCGCGGTGAAAGAGAAGCAGCTTAGTGTCAAAATCGGCGTCGATACCGAGCGCCTCGAAGCCAATATCCAAAGCTACAAAATTCCGCGACATGCCAAGGGTTCCAAAGAGCTTTTGTTTGCGGCGTACAAAGACGGGCTCAAACGCCTTTTGCTCCCATCGATCGAGCGGGAGGTACATGCCATACTCAAAGAGCGCGCCGACTTGGGGGCTATAAACACTTTTGGGAAAAACCTCTCGCAGCTGCTTCTCACCCCGCCCGTGACCAAACGAGTGATCTTGGGGGTTGACCCTGCATTTCGTACGTGGTGCAAACTCGCGCTTATCGATGAAAACGGAACCTTTTTAGAGCACGCCGTGATCTACCCTACCGAGCCTAAAAACGACTACGAAGGTGCTAAGAAAACTATCGAAAAACTTGCCAAAAAATACGCTATCGGCGCGGTCGCCATCGGTAACGGCACCGCTTCGAGAGAAACCACAGAGTTCTTCGCCAAACTTTCCCGCGACGGACTCAAACTCAGCTACACCGTAGTGAGCGAAGCGGGCGCGTCGGTGTACAGCGCGTCTAAAATCGCATCGGAGGAGTACCCTAACCTCGACGTAACCGTGCGCGGTGCCATCTCTATAGCCCAACGCCTGCGCGACCCGATGGCGGCTCTTGTGAAAATCGACCCGAAATCTTTGGGGATCGGACAGTACCAACACGACGTCGATCAAAAGCTTTTAGAAAAAAAACTCGGCGACGTCACCACCGACCTCGTAAACCGCGTAGGCGTTGACGTCAACTCCGCATCGCTTTCGCTTCTCTCTTACGTAGCGGGAATCACCAAAAGCGTGGCAAAAAATATCATCGAGTTTCGAGAAAAAAACGGTGCATTCCGCGCCAAATCACAGCTTTTAAAAGTAAAAGGTCTGGGTGCAAAAGCATACGAGCAGGCGGCGGGATTTTTGCGCATCAAAGAGGGAAGCGATATTTTGGACAACACGGGCGTGCACCCCGAGAGCTACGAAATAGCCAAAAAACTCCAAGCGCTAGATTTAGCAAAAGCCGACCTAAACACTCTTGCACAAGCTTGGCATGTAGGTTTAGAAACCCTCAAAGATATCGCCAAAGAGCTTGCAAAACCGGGGTTTGATCCGCGAAGCGAACTCCCCGCTATCCCGTTTAAAGACTCCCTCACCGACATTAACTCCCTAGAAGTGGGCAGTTTCGTCTCGGGCGTGGTGCGCAATATCACCGATTTTGGGGCGTTCGTGGATATCGGGCTCAAAAACGACGGGATGATCCACATCTCAAAAATGAGCAAAACACGCATCTCCCACCCTCTCGAAGTGCTTTCGCTCAACCAGTATCTCCCCCAAATCGAGGTACTAGGCGTCGACAAAGAGAAACAAAAAGTGAGTTTAGGATTGGTACTATGACCCTCTATTTTTTGCGCTCAAGCGAGCAATATATCGTCAACAAAATGCTCCCCTACGCCTACCGTTTGGACGTTTTGGGCAAAAGTTTAGAGGATGTGCCGCAGCTTGGCATCTACAAAGATTTTTACGGATTTACCAACAAAGATTTGGGGCTGTATGCCATGGTAGAACACGAAGTAGCAGGGGCAATCTGGTCGCGAAAGATGCAGCTAGAGCACGCATGCCAAGCCTTTATAGACGAGCAAACCCCCGTAATCTCGATGGCGGTTTTACCGAAATTTCAAAAACAGGGGGTCGCTAACGCCATGCTCGAGCAGTTTTTACAAGAAGCAAGCGTGCTCTACAAACAGGTGTGTGTAAGCGTCGTAGCAGACGCACATGCCAAGAAAATCTATGAAAAGTTCGGCTTTGAAACGGTAGGGGAAAACATAAGCGCCGTGGATGGCTCCAAGACCATCACCCTGCTTAAAACGCTTGAGGGAACGACCCTCGTGCGACCGAGCGAGGGGTATGACCCTAGGCGGTGGATGGACTAAAAGTAGGGCTACGACGCTTTGAGGTCGTGGTTACTCGGGCTTTCAAGCAACTCTAGGTGCTATGTTTTCCAACTCTGCTTCCTCGTTCCACCTCTCCCGAGGTGGAACGCGTGAGGGTGATAGTATTAAAGATTACACAAAAGAAAAAAGAGAAGATGCCCTTTGTATGGAGCTATTAGCTTCTACTAAGTCTGTAATAGATGAATTTTTAGGCAAAGTAGAAGAAAGTAATCCAAACAGCGGTGTCGTAGAGATAGATTTAAATTGGGATAAACCTGAACTTGATTTTGATTTGGTAGTGGTTTATGCTTATGGTTTCAATGCTAAAACCTATTTATAAATATCTCCTCTAAAATCGATATCTGATACAATAGCTATGACCTTGACGTTATCATTTTCTAGTTCAAATAAAATTCTGATTTTACCGGATCTTACTCTATAGTATTGATCTAAATCACCTTTAAGCTGCTTTACATCAACATTTATATCTTCTTTAAAAATAATTTTTTTGATAGATTTGACAATCAAATCTTTGGTTTTTTCTTTAGAAAGAATATGTGAATTTTTTGAAAAGAATTTATCAACTTTTTTAAGATACTGTATCTCTAAGTTCATAAAGTGATGGTGTCTTTAGAAGATATAGTTCTGTCATCTTCATTCATATTTTTGAGTAGGTTTTCATAATATTTTTGTTCTTTGTCAGACACCGTTTCCATACTATCTGAAATAGTTATTTTTTTAATAAACCCTTGCTTTAAATTGTTAATAATATTTAAAAAAGATTCACAGTCACTGTCATCTATCTGTAGCTGTATAGTTTTCATCATGTATCCTTTCAATATTTTAAAATGTGTAATGAAGAATTGTATCAAAAATCTCATATTAGAAGATAAAAGATCCCAACTTATAACCTAAAAAAAAGCTACAATAAACTACAATCTAAAACAACAAACAACAAGGACTCACTCATGAAACTTCTCCATCTCTTTTTGGCACTTTTTACGGCAACTTTTTTCTTGGCATGTAGTGCAGACAAAGAACAACTTCAAGTCGATACTAATCTCACAACATACTCAGAAGATATGGTTGCATTACAAGCAAGCGGTGCACTGGCTTATAGTTGGAGACAGTTAAGTGGAACTCCTGTTGTTCTCATCAATGCAAACAGTGCAACGGCTAGTTTTATAGCTCCGAGTGTTTCTACTGAGGAGACATTAGTATTTGAGCTTGAAGCGGTTACGGTAAAGATACAAGAGAAAAATATTACGCTTAAAAAGCAGGTGCAGGTTACGGTGCATCCTAAGGCTGTTGTAGATACGGGTTCCACCTCGCAAGAGGCGGAACAAGAAGAACCGCAAGAGGAGGTTGCAGAAGCGGGTGATACCGATATGAATTCCACCTCGCAAGAGGCAGAACCGGAAGAAGTGGAACAAGAGCAAGTGAGTAGTACCGATATGAATTCCACCTCGGGAGAGGTGGAACTAGAAGAACAAAGTAACGAAACCAACACAAGCACAAATGAAACTAACACCACCCAGCCTACGGTAAGTCTCAAATCTCTCAAACTCACCCTAGAAAAAACATCACTCAATATAGAAACAAATACAACACTTCAAGTAATAGCTACTTATGACGACAACACTTCAAAAGATGTCACAGATGAAGTAACGTGGAACCTCTCCGACACAAACGCAGCACAAATCACCCAAAAATCTTTACATGCCAAGAAAGATACCAACATCTTCCTCCAAGCAAAACTCGGCGCAGTAACTTCAAACACTCTAGCCTTAGAGATCTACAAAGAGATCAACGGGCATAGACTTCCACCTGAGCCAGACTCAACCATAAATAACTCTACTCTTCTTGGAATAGATACAAATGATAATGGGGTTAGGGATGATGTTGAGAGATGGATCTATGAGGAGTATAAAGAGAAACACCCTATTCATATAGATATTGCAATGCAGGCAGGACGTGCTTATAAGCAAGTGTTAGAGACACCTGAAAGAGCTTTAGAGATTCATGAAACTGTTGTAAATGCACCTTTGTATTGTGCTTGGTATTATCAAAAAGGTGCTCTATATTTTAATGAAACTTTATTTATTAATAACAATGAAAGAATAGATGCCCCTGTAAAAAGTAAATATTTTAACACTAAAGAACGTAGTGATGTTTATTGGCAATATGACACTCTGTTGAGTGGTGGCAGTTATCCACTTCCTAAAGCGCAAAATAGAAAATCATATTGTGATTTCAATACCAGTAAATACAAGTAGTCAATGATGAAAAAAATTTTTCCCTCGTTCCACCTCTCCCGAGGTGGAACGCATATAGCAACAATAAAGGAAACACATGGGCAGAAGCCGCTATAAAATATTCCCTCGTTCCACCTCTCCCGAGGTGGAACGCATATAGCAACAATAAAGGAAACACATGGGCAGAAGCCGCTATAAAATATATGAACCGACACACCCACACTTCGTAACATGCACAATACTTCATT
>JAQUCZ010000055.1 GCA_028685945.1 Sulfurimonadaceae bacterium
TTACGAATGTACTGTTTTTAATACCCAAGAAGAGGTCAACACCAAAGAGCTTATCAAACATGCCGTGCGGGTCGGGCTAGGACTCAAAGAGAGCGATATTATTATTATCAAAGCCGATCGTATTTTTGTAAAAATTTTTGACGACTCCAAAAAGCGTGAGCTTACCAAAGAGGAAGAAAATACCGCAGCGGGGCGCTTTAACGGGATAGACGAGAATGAGCTCAACTCTTTTTACGATGATTATTTCCTGCAAGAAAGCGACGAGGATTTTTTCGATCATATTGCCGAAATCTTCGTCGATCGCTATTTTATCCAAGAGCAAATCGACAACCTCGTGTACGAAAAATTCGTCTTCGGGTATATTCAGATGATTATCATCGAACAGCTTGAGAGCATGTACGATCACAATAGAGCATTTTTTAAAGGGTTTTCGGGGTATGTGTTCCGCAAACATTTTAAAGAGGTGTTCTCCCGCATCGCCGATTTGGTGCTTGCAGAGATCGTCAATGCAAACAAATACATGGTGGAGTTTTTAAAATACTACTCCCTCAACGTCGTTATCGTCAACGGCGTCAAATACAAGGTTCCCGAACTCCAAGCACCCGATGGGCTCCGCTGGAACGTCGTTTCGATGCTAAGCGTCGTCAAACTCTACGTGACCACCTCAGAGAAGGTTAATCACCTTAAAAACGAAGCCCAAAGGGTGGAAAACCAGATACTCGCTTTGTATATAGGAGAATATTCCCCTGCCGAATACAACGATATCTACATGCGCGAAAAACAAAAACTCGTCGATGCCATCGCGCGTTTGACGATCAAATACAACAAAGTGTTCGATGCTTACGAGGTGGAGCAAAACGAAGAGAAACAAGAGCGTTTAGGCAACGAGATCGACCGAATCAAACGGGAGATAGAGGGGTTGCGCGATAGAAAAACGAACTTTTTGAAAAAGGCGCTCAAAAAAGAGATTTTGACCCAATATTACGAACTCGAAAAGCAGTTTGAATCGCTTGAGAGGGATATTAAGCGCGAAGAGAGAATTCTTGCGCAAAACGAGGATGCCTACCGCTCTATCAAAGGGGCACTGACAAAAGCGCTCATATCGAAAAAACAGGCGTTATAATTTTTCGGGAACTCTTAGGTTTTTTAGGGTAAAATTCTTAAAAAATCTTTGGCATGCGGAACGAAAATGACCCACGAAAACTACCTTCAAGCAGTAGAAAAACTTAACCTTTATGCATACCACTACTATGTTTTAGACGATCCTCTGACCACCGATGAGGCGTACGATGCACTCTATCACGAAGCGGTCGCCTACGAAGAGCAAAACCCCGATAAGATCGCGCCCGATTCCCCGACGCAAAGGGTGGGAGACAGGGTAAGCGAAGGGTTTGAAAAAGCTGCGCATCTAAGCCGCATGTGGTCGCTTGAAGATATTTTCGATGCCTCGGGATTAGAGAAATGGCTTACCAAAACCTACAAGCTCGATAGCAATATCACCTTTTACTGCGAACCCAAATACGACGGCGCGTCGCTCAATCTTATCTACGAAGAGGGGAAACTCTCCAAGGGGATCACCCGCGGCGACGGGAGTATCGGCGAGCTTATCACCCAAAACGTTAAAACGATTCGCTCTATCCCTTTGACAATCCCCCACAAAGAAACTATCGAGATTCGCGGGGAGGTGGTGCTTTATAAAGAGGAGTTTGAGCGTATCAACCAAGAGCGTCTCCAAAACGGCGAAGCGCTTTTTGCCAACCCGAGAAACGCTGCGGCAGGGAGTTTGCGCCAGCTTGATTCGAGCATCACCGCATCGAGAAAACTGGTGTTCTTGCCTTACGGCGTGGGGGAAAACACCCTCACCGAAAGACTACTGAGCGAAAAGATGGAGAAAATCTACTCTTGGGGGTTTAAACAGCCTCCGCTTCGCGCCACATGCCAAGGGTTTAGCGAGATCGAAGCGATTTACGAGCAGATGCAAACAGAGCGCGAAAGCTATGCGATGATGCTTGATGGGATGGTGGTAAAAGTCAACGAGATCGCCGCACAGATCGACATGGGGTACACCGTCAAAGTGCCCCGTTTTAGCGTGGCGTATAAATTTCCCGCGGTAGAGAAGATTACGCGCATCAAAGATATCCTCTTGCAGGTCGGGCGCAGCGGTGCGGTCACCCCCGTAGCTTTGGTGGAACCTACCGATATCGAAGGGGTGATCGTTGAGAGGGCGACGCTGCATAATTTCGACGAAATAGATCGCAAAGATATCCGTATCGGCGATAACGTGATTATTTTGCGAAGCGGAGACGTGATCCCAAAAATTATCAAGGTGCTCACCCACGAACGCACGGGAAGCGAAAAGCCCTATGCGCGTCCCGAACTTTGCCCCGTGTGCGGCAGCGAATTGCTTGACGAGGGAGCGTTGCTTAAATGCCAAAATCTCCGATGCGATGCGCGGGTGGTAAACTCGATCATCTATTTTGCTTCCAAACCGTGTTTAAATATCGACGGGCTGGGGGACAAGATCGTCGAGGCGCTTTACAACGCCCATCTCGTGCGCAGCGTGATCGACCTTTTTGGTTTGAGTAAAGAACAGCTGTTAACGTTGGAAGGTTTCAAAGAGAAAAAAGCGCAAAATCTTCTCGATGCTATCGAACATGCCAAGGGGTGCGACTACTACCGTTTTATCAACTCTTTGGGGATCGAGCATATCGGCGAGGTGGCATCAAAGACGCTCGCCGATCGGTTCGGATTCGGTTTTATCGACGCAACGAAAGAGGAGCTTATGGCATGTGAGGGCGTGGGGGAAGAGATGGCGGAGTCGGTGCTGGAGTTTGTGCGGGTAAATCGCCAAACCATTTTGGAACTTCAAAACGCCGTTGCCCCCAAAGAGCCCCAAAAACGCGCCGAAGCGCATGACAACCCGTTTAAAGGAAGAACGGTTGTTCTCACAGGTACCATGAGCGAATCGCGCGATGCGATCAAAGAGCTTTTGGAGTCGCTGGGCGCGAAGGTTTCGGGGAGCGTAAGCAAAAAAACCGATTATCTGATCTACGGCGAGGATGCGGGGAGCAAGTACGACAAGGCAAGCGCTTTGGGCGTGGCATGTATAGAAGAAAAAGAGATGCGGGAGATGCTCAAATGATGCGATTTTTTATTTTGTTTTTGGCGTTTGCGGGCTTGGCATGTGCCGATAGGGACGGAGGTCCTTATATCGGGGTAGGGTACGGGGTCTCAAGTTACGGCAAGAACGATATCTACACCGATCTCAAAGAGGATAGATCCGATGCTTTTACGATCTACGGGGGTGCGGCTATCAACAAACACCTTTCGGTAGAGCTTGGCTACGTCGATTTCGGAACCTACACCTTGGCGAACGATACGGAGCTTGAAGCCAACATCATCACCGTTACAACCTTGGCGCAGTATCCGTTTTATGAGGATATGTTTAGTATCTACGCCAAGGTCGGTGTGGGGCAGATCGATTTTAGCACTCTAAACGATACGGGCTTCTCCTACGTGCTCGGAGGGGGACTCGGATACCGCTACAACGAGCGTTTCGGCGTAAAAGCGGGGTACGAATACTACCCGTTTGATTACGAAGATACCCTTGGGACGACCCATTCGATGAAAATAGAATATGTTTACGGTGCGTTTGAGGTGCAGTTTTAATGCGTCTTGATGCCTACCTTGTCGCGAACGCCTTGGCATTAAGCCGCAATAAAGCGCAAGAGCTCCTTGAAGCGGGGCTTGTGCGCGTCAACGGCGCAGTGGTTCTCAAACCCTCTTACAAAGTGCAGGATGAAGATGCCATAAAGGTGGCAGAGCATAAAAACTACGTTTCGCGTGCAGCGTACAAACTCAGCGGTTTTTTAGAGGAACATGCCATAAAGCTCCATGCCAAGCGTGCGCTGGATATCGGCTCTTCGACGGGCGGTTTTACTCAGGTTCTTCTACAAAACGGCGTGAGCGAGGTAGTTGCGGTGGACGTGGGGACGAACCAGCTGCATCCTACGCTTAAAAACGATCCCCGCGTGCGCTCGTTTGAAAATTGCGACATACGGGAGTTTCAAAGCGAGACCCCTTTTGCGCTTGTGGTGAGCGACGTGTCGTTTATCTCTTTATTGCATATACTCGATGCGGTAGATACCTTGGCATGCGGCGCGATTATTCTTTTGTTTAAACCCCAGTTTGAAGTGGGCAAAGAGGCAAAAAGGGACAAACACGGCGTCGTTGTCGATACCAAAGCGATCGCACATGCCATGGAGCGTTTTGAGCGTACATGCCAAGAGAAAGGGTGGCACCTAAACATAAAAACACCCGCACATATTACGGGCAAGGAGGGGAATCTTGAGTATTGCTACTATTATGAAAAACGTTGATGCGATTGCCATCGGCGGGTTTGACGGGATGCACATCGGGCACCAACACCTTTTTCGCGCTTTAGGTGCAAACGGGGTGATCGTGGTAATCGAGACGGGGTACGCCAACCTCACGCCAAAAACAAAAAGGGAGCAGTTTACTCACTACCCTCTTTGCTACATCGATCTTGAAGAGATACGCCATCTTAGCGGTGAGGAGTTCGTAGCGCTTTTGATGCAAAAATTTCCCGATCTTACAAAGATCGTGGTGGGGTACGATTTTCATTTCGGCAAAAACCGCAAATACTCCCACGCCCAGTTGCGAGAACTCTTTAGCGGCGAGGTAGCGGTGATCGATGAGGTGACGCTTCACGGCGATTCGGTACATTCGCATAAAATCCGCGCCAAACTCCAAATCGGCGATATTAAAGGTGCCAACGCCTTTTTGGGACACAACTATACCATCGAAGGCAAACTCGAGCGCGGTCAGGGGATCGGCAAAAAAGAGCTTTATGCTACGATCAACATAAGCTCCGAGGGGTATTTGATCCCAAAAGAGGGGGTGTACGTCACCCTTACGCGTATCGACGACGAAGAGCACTTACACCCCTCGGTGTCGTTCGTGGGGCACCGTGTTTCTACCGACGGGAGCTTTGCGATCGAGAGCCACGTACTTGATTGCGAAGTGACATGCCAAGAGAAGGCGAGTATTAGTTTCGTGAACTTTATCCGCAATAACCAAAAATTCGAAACGCTCGAAGCACTCAAAAAAGCGATCGCTCAAGATATAGCCCAAGCCGCACACGAGCTTAAGCTTTTACAACTTTAAAGAAAGAAGCAAATGGAAAGAATTTATCTTTATACAAACGACGTGATTGCGTTTGATTTTTACCAAAACCAAAACGACTTTAGGGTAGAGGAGATCCCTCTTAAACCCTTTAAAAACAAAGGCAATTTTCTGATTTTGCACGTGCAAAAGGTGGAACTCACTACGTGGGACATGGTCGCCGTATTTGCGGAGTTTTTAAAAATTCCCGCACAAAAGATAGGCTACGCGGGGCTTAAAGACAAACATGCCACGACCACGCAGTACCTCTCGGTCGAACTCAAATACGAGGGGGTGCTTAAAAAATTCAGCCACCCCCAAATAACTATTTTAGAAACTTTTAAAAACGGCGAATCGATTCAGATGGGGGATCTCAAAGGCAACCGTTTCCATATCAACCTTTATAAAGTAGATAAGATAAGTGCGGGGCGGATCGAGAAAATTGCGCGCAAAATCGAGAAAAACGGGCTTGCGAACTATTTCGGTTTTCAGCGCTTCGGGCGCGATGGCGATGCGCTCAAACAAGCCGATGCGATGCTAAAAGGGGAGGAGTTCGTAGAGGATACGAAGCTCAAAAACTTCCTTATCTCGGTGTATCAGAGCCACTTTTTTAACGCATGGCTCAAAGAGCGGATCGAACTAAGCGCGAACGAGAAGGGTTTTAAACTGCTTGAGGGGGACGTCTATCTGCAAAACGACGGCAAGCTCATCACCCCCAAAATTATTCCGACAAGGGAGTTTGAAGCCAAAAAAGCGGTACCGACGGGACTTTTATGCGGTCGCGGCGTATTTCGTGCACGAGACGCCGCGCGTGAAATCGAGAAAAAATACGACGATGAATTTTTGGTAGAAAAAGGGCTGCGCCGCGAAGCTTTGGTGTACCCGAAACTGGTTGCGATGCAGTACGAGAGCGAAAAGAAGGTGTTTCACGTCTCGTTTGAGCTTCCAAAGGGTGCTTATGCAACCGTGTTTTTGGAAAACATAGCGGGGCGCAATTTTAGCGCCGAGGATGTCAAAAAGCTCTAAAGAATGTGTAATCTCGGAGATTTTAGAGAAAAAATCTTTCGATATTATAAAAGTTTAATTCTAGTTAGACTATAATCACGCAATTTTTATGTGACAGGGAGTGCGCCTATGGGTGAATTGTTTACTTTTTTCGGTCTTATTTCTCACGATAAGACCTTTATTTATGTAACGCATATGTTACTGGCAGCTGCCATCGCTTTAACAATCGTTAAAATGGCGATGTCGAATCTGCAACTTGTTCCAAGAGGAACGCAAAATCTCATGGAAGCATACATCTCGGGTGTATTGAAAATGGGAACCGACGTTATGGGGAAAGAGAACGCACGCCGTTACCTGCCGCTTGTAGCGACGATCGGGTTGTTCGTAGGGATTGCAAACCTTATCGGTGTTATCCCCGGTTTTGAAGCGCCTACGGCGTTTTTGGAGTTTGCATTGACGCTTGCGATCTGTGTATTTGTTTTTTATAACTTTGAGGGTATCCGCCGCCAAGGGTTTATTTCTTACTTCAAACATTTCTTCGGACCTGTTTGGTGGTTGGCATGGTTGATGTTCCCGATCGAGATCGTTTCCCATTTTTCACGTCTTGTTTCTCTAAGCTTCCGTCTTTTCGGAAACGTTAAAGGGGACGACATGTTCTTGATGGTTATCTTGATGCTTGCACCGTGGATTTTACCGATGATCCCTTTCGCATTACTTACG
>JAQUCZ010000056.1 GCA_028685945.1 Sulfurimonadaceae bacterium
CTCGCTCGTCGAAGAAGGGATCTATAGCGGTGCGGTTTTAGATGCCACATTTGAGCACTATTTCGGCGATATCGCCGCCGCCCCCGATGCGATCATTTTAGGGTGCACCCACTTCCCGCTCATAGCACAGGAGTTGCAAAACTATTTCGGTGCCAACACCCGCCTCATCCACTCGGGAGAAGCGATCGTAGAGCACCTTGAAACACTATTTGATTTTCAAGAGAAATACCCAAACCCCACCCTCAAATTTTTCGCCTCCGAAAACCCCGAAGCGCTTAGAGACGTGGCTAGAAAGTGGCTTTTGCTTCCTTAGCCAAATCGTTTTGCATTTGCTTAAGAACTTTTAATAGATCGTCAATATTATTTTTACAAATACCGTATATCACCTCGGCATCCAAATCAAAATAATGATGCGATATAAAATCACGGATCCCCTTGATCTTTTTCCACTCTATCTGCGGGTACGTTTGCAAAAGCTTGTTTTGGGTAATCTTGTCGATATTTTTTAAACTTTCACCGACGGCAATAAGCTTCATACAGATACTGTCTAATTTTTCTTGTCCCTCTTTTGTATCCATAAAATCATTGATACAAGAAGCAAACGTGCATCGCTCTTGTACAGTTTCAATAGCATCGGTTATCTGTTCTAAAATCTCCGTTACAAGTTGCACGTCATACATAAATGCCCTCCCGTAAAATTCTCTTTTTTAAATAAGGATTCATTGTTTCTCGTATCCTCACCACATCTACTTTGGTACCGAATGCTTTTTCTAAGTCTTCTTTAAAATCATAAAGTAAAAAGTAATTGCTCATTTTTGTGTCTATCGCAATATCAATATCACTCCCCTCGCGGTTCGTCTCTTTTGCAACGGAACCAAAAAGTGCCAACCTCGTAATCTGATATTTTTTTGCAAATTCATCTTTATGGTTTTTTAAATAGGTAATTATTTCATTTTTATTCATATCTATCTTTTTCTACTCGTCTGCATTTTTGCAAGCATTATAACTTATTTCAACGAATCTTAAAAATTTCTCTTTGGTCAAAAAAAACTTTGTAACCCCCCTGAGATTTTTTCGCTCTACAATTGCGACATGGAAAAAAAGCTCCCCCCTATTTGGCTTAAAAACCTCGAAGCGCTCGACATTGCGTTTCAACCCATCATCAACATCCATACGGCACGCACCTACGCGGTGGAGGCGCTGCTTCGCAACTATCAAGATATCGGGTTTAAAACCATCTTCGATCTTTTCGATCAGGTGTACAAAGAGGGGTTGCTTTATACGTTCGATCTGGCTCTTCGGGAAAAAACGCTTAAAAAATTTACCCACATCTACCGCTACCAAGATCTTAAAATCTTCTACAATCTCGACAACCGCCTTTTTGAGATGGACGATTTTTGTTCGGGAAACACCAAAAAGCTTCTTGAAAAATATAATATCAATAAAGAGAGCATCTGTTTCGAGATTTCGGAACGTTTCGAGATCAAAAACCAATGCTCTTTGGAGTTTGTGCTACGCCACTACAAAGACGACGGATTTTGTATCGCTATCGATGATTTCGGGATCGGCTATTCGGGCTACAAACTCCTCTACGACTCCACCCCCAACGTCATAAAAATAGACCGCTTTTTTTTAAAAGATATAGAAAAAGATATCAAGAAAAAGCTGATGGTGCGCAACATAACCCATTTGGCGATTCAACTTGGGATCAAGGTGATCGCCGAGGGGATTGAAACCAAAGCGGAGTTTCTCACCTGCCGCGATATCGGCTGCCATCTTGCACAAGGCTACCTTATCCAAAAGCCCACAAAACACCCCATCGAGATTCTGCCAAAATACGGCGATATTGCCGATTTTGTGAAGTTTGACGAACGCGACGTTTATGCCAAAATCAAAATAGACTCCTACATCCAAAAAACAAAACCGATCGACCTCAATTCGAAAATGGGGAACATCGTCGATTATTTTAAACAACACAAAAATATCGAGATTGCCACCATAATCAACCACGCACAAGAGCCCGTCGGCATCATCCAAGAGAGTAAAATAAAAGAGTTTCTCTACTCCCCCTACGGGCGCTCCCTTTTGCTCAACGATACCACCAAATCCAAGCTCAAAAGTTTCCTCTCCCCCTGCGGGCATGCCGATATTCACAGCGATATCTCTACTATTATCGAGCTTTTTTCGAACAATCCAGAATCGGCGGGAATCATCATCACAAAAGAGTCCAAATATTACGGATTTCTCTCGGCAAAGGCGATCATCAACATCATGCATGAACAAAATCTTCTCTTCGCCCGTGAGCAAAACCCCCTTACCAAACTCCCGGGCAATACGATGATCGAGCGTTACATACATGCCATGGTGCGATGCGAGAGCACTTATATGCTTGTCTATTTCGATCTTGATAATTTTAAAGCGTTCAACGACATCTACGGCTTTCGCAACGGCGATCGAATCATCCAACTTTTTGCGGACATCCTCAAAAAAAATCTCTCCACGGATTATTTCAAAGCCCATATCGGCGGGGATGATTTTTTCGTGGCACTCAAAGCGGAGAACCACGTCGTCGATTTTGGCGATATCGTCTCGGTGGTTGAAAAATTTATCAACGACGCACGAGAGTTTTACACCCAAGATGATAAAGAGCGCGGCTACATCATTGCCAAAGACCGCGACATGAACGAGAAAAAGTTTCCCCTTTTAAGCGTAAGCGCATCGGTGCTCATCGTAGGGCAAAAGACGCTGCACAGAAGCGTTAAAAATATCAACGAAACCCTTTCTCTCCAAAAAAAAGCTGCCAAAAACGACGTGAAACACCTCTCGATCAGCTACCTTTTATAGCTCTTTTATAGCCAAATTTAACCCTAGCAATGGTACAATCACTCCAATTTAAAGGCGGAGCGGTATCGTGAAAGAATCTTCGGAAGTTTTAGCAAGAAAATACAGACCGAGCAATTTTGAGGAGCTGATCGGGCAGGAGAGTATCGCCCAAACCCTCTCTTTGGCACTCGATTCCAAGCGCCTCTCCCATGCCTACCTCTTCTCGGGGCTTCGCGGTAGCGGGAAAACCTCGACGGCGCGAATCTTCGCCAAAGCGCTTATCTGCGAAAGAGGTGTTACCCACCAACCCTGCGGCGTGTGTGAAAACTGTACCCTTGCACTGCAAAACCGCCATATGGACATCGTGGAGATGGATGCCGCCTCCTCAAGAAAGATCGACGATATCCGCGATCTGATCGAACAAACCAAATACCGCCCCGCAAGCGCACGCTTTAAAATTTTCATCATCGACGAGGTGCATATGCTCACAAAAGAGGCGTTTAATGCGCTTCTTAAAACCCTCGAAGAGCCGCCCGAATACGTCAAGTTTATCCTAGCGACCACCGACCCGCTCAAGCTTCCCGCGACGATTCTCAGCCGTACCCAACATTTTCGCTTTAAAAGCATCGCGACCAATAAGATCATCGACCACCTCGCCCATATTCTCAACCTCGAGGGGATCGGCTACGACCATGAAGCGCTTGAGATTCTCGCACGCAGCGGAAGCGGCTCTCTGCGCGATACCCTCACCCTGCTCGATCAGGCGATCATCTACTCCAAAGGGCATGTAGACGTTGCAACCGTAACCGATATGCTCGGGCTTGTCGATCCCAAATTTATCACCGACATATTTAGCGCGGTTTTTGCCAAAGATTATGCGAAGATCGTGGAATACGTCAGAGTGCTCGAGGATTACGAAGCGCAGATGGTGGTCGATGAGCTTATAGCCTACCTCAAAGAGCGCATGTACAACCACGATGCGCTTTTCTCCACCCTCGTGCTTGACCGTTTTTTCCGCATCCTCAGCGATGCCAAATCGCTCTTTGCGATCAACGCCGACGGTTCGTTTGTCCTCTCTCTTATCTTTTTTAAGATGATCGAAGCGCTGCGTATCAAAGAGGTAGATCAGATGATCGAGTCACTCCAAAAAGAGATCACGCGACCGCAGCTTACAAACGTAACCCTCCAACCAAACACCATAGAGCCGCTTGAAACTACCGTACAAGCGCCTCTTGGCAGGGCACAACAAGAGGAGGCGCCGCAAACGCAAGAGGTAGCTCCCACGCCGCTTCACGACGAAAGATTTGCAACCCTCAAAGCAAAAATTAAAGACAGAAATGCCGAGATAGGGGAGTGTTTTGAAAAAAGTATCTCGTTTGTTTCGTATGAGAACAACACTCTTACGTGGGAGAGTTGCGCCGACGAAGAGTGTAAGCGCTCTCTTAAACACGGGTATGCCGTTATTAAACAACTCGTACGGGAAGTGTACGGCTTTGAAACGCAAATAAAGGGGTTAGCCTGTAGCAGATCGCTAGAAGAAACCCCGCAAAACAATGCAAACATAACGCCGCCGCAACCACATGCCATAGAACCCAAACCGACGCCGCAGATGGATGAACAACCCCCACATGCCATAGAAACACCCACCGATACGCAAGCGACTTCCATGATTGAAGATGCCGAGATAGGGGGTGCGGCAAGCTGCGTGACAAACTGCAGCGATGCAAACGCCTCGACACAAGAGATCAACGGCAAAGAGATTTTAGAACAACCGATGGTGCAAAAAGCGATCGAACTTTTTGAGGCGAACAAGATTACGATCCAATCGAAGATTTAATCAAAAAAAATCTCGCAGCAAGGGAGTTTTTCCCGTCGGCAAAAATCTAAAATATTTTCAAACGGGATCGAGTTTCTTTTTTTGATCGTCGCAAAATTCGATTGGGAGATGCCGAGGGCTTCGGCGATATCTTTGTCCCGTACTTTGTCTCTCCCTTTTTGCGCCAAATACTCTTTGAGCACGTCGATAATCGAGCGAAAGTCGCGCATCGTTCCCTCCTTTTTTTTCTTGGGGAAACTTTAGCGCAAACTTCTTGGCATGCTAGAATATATGGCAAATTGCTATTTTTTTATCATCGTTTCGAGCGAAAAACTAAATACCGAACCTTTTGCATACTCCGATTTGATACGAAGCGACGATTTATGCGCCTTGAGAATATAGCTCACCATCGCAAGCCCTAGCCCCATCGAGTTGTCCCAGCTGTTTTTGTGAATACGGTAAAACTTCGACGTCACTTTTTCCAAATGCTCCTCTTTGATCCCGATCCCTTTGTCGTGAACCTCCAGTATGTTGTCGTTTAGCCGCACGGTCACTTCCGATTCGGAGTATTTGAGTGCGTTGTCTATAAGGTTGTTGAGCACGATCTCCATCATGTTTTTATCTGCTTTAATGCTGCAGGGTTGCATCTCTACTTTGATCTTTCGATCGCGGTATTTCGAGGCTAGGTTGGTTGCGACCTCTTCTGCAAGCGTTTTTATGTCAAAGCGCACCTCTTTGATCTCAAGGTCGTTGTTTTCAAGCTTGACCGAAAGCGCCAAACGATCGAGCATCATAGAGATTTTTGCGCCGTTAGATTCTATCTTGCCCAAAAATTTCTCACGAATCTTCACGTCCATATCCAAATCGTCGTGCAGCGTTTGCGCATAGCCGATAATCGAAGCGACGGGGTTTTTAAACTCGTGCGAAATCGCCGAGAGGATATCGTTGCGCTGTTTGTTCATAAGGCGCAATTTGGCGGTGTATTTACGCTTTTGTTTGTCACGGTTGGCAAGTTTTTTCACCACGTTTTTAAGCATCAAAGAGATGTAAAGAAACTCGTGAAAATATTTGGTTTTTACCACCGCTTTGTAGTTTTTGTTCGCTATCTCGTCGAGATATTTGGTAAGCTGCCTGATGTCGTAAACGATCCGCTCGCTCATCTTTTTGGAGATGTAATAGGCAAAAATAATCACGAGAGCAAACACCAAAGCAAGCTTCGTCCAAAGGGAATAGAAATTCCCCATCACACGCTCCAAAGAGATCGACATCCGCAGATACACGGGTGCCCCTTTGTAGGTTGATTTTTTGGCGACGTACAAAAAGTCGGTATTAACGCTGTTAGAATAACGCACGATCGAAGCAAACTCCTCTTTGTTTGCCCCGATCACCTCGTAGCGCGAACCGTGGTTGTCCATCTCCTCTTTTTGCTTGTCCGACTCCGCCAAAACCACCCCGTCATCGTCTATGACGGTGACGCGCAGCCCCGTTGCTTTGGCTATTTTCTTGGCATGTAGATCCAAATCGTCGAGATTTTCTATGTCGAGTTCAAGCATCATGATGGTGTCTTGAAGATGCTTTTGGTTGTGTTCGACGATGATGGTTTTGAGGGTAACGTAGCTGATGAGCAGCGAAACAAAAAGAGTTCCCGCCAAAAGGAGGATAAATTTGAGAATAAAAACCTGATGGATTTTTAGCACAGTTTGTACCCGACCCCGCGCACCGTTTGGATGTAGTCTTTTGTTTTGTCGGGGTCTATTTTTTCTTTGAGGCGGTTGATAGCTACGTTGACGGTGCGGTACTGGTAAGTTTCGGCGTCGTTCCATACGTTCTCTAAAAGATAATCGCGGTCTAAAACGCTGTTTTTGTTGACGATGAACTCGTAAAGCAGATCAAATTCCAGCTTGGTTACGTCCACTTTTTCCCCCGCTACGCTCAGGGTTCTGGAACTTTTATCGAGTACCAAATCGCGATGGGAGACCATCCCCTCGTTATGTTTTTTCGCGGTGCGCTTGAGGATCGCTTTGACGCGTAAAATAAGCTCTTTCATGTTAAAAGGCTTGGTGATGTAATCGTCCCCGCCGCGCAAAAACCCCTCCTCTATATCGGAATCGGCACTTTTTGCGCTGACGTAGATAACGGGGGTCGTGATCCCCTCGGCGCGCAGCGAAGCGACAAATTCGCTCCCCTCTACCCCCGGAAGGTTGCGATCCATAATCAAAAGATCTATCTCCTCCTCCTCCAAAATC
>JAQUCZ010000057.1 GCA_028685945.1 Sulfurimonadaceae bacterium
TAAATGGAACACTGTCTTATAGCAGCTCGGACTTTCCTCTTGCTTGGGGCAAGTAACTATCTGCTGTACCTGTGAAATAGTACACTTTTTTTCCTTACGTTTTACATGCCAAGAACGGCATGAACAACCGTTCCTTGATATCTCAAAACAAAAGAACAAGTGTTCATTTTTACATAAGTTTAGATTAACGTTTGTTCATATATAATTCTTTTTCTATTAACGTTTGTTCACATATCTAAAAAGGAAAGAAAATGTCCGAAAATACGGGGATTCTAAAGGCTTCAGACACGAAACTAAAAATTATAAAAGAGGCTAGTGCCCTCTTCTGCGAGCTTGGATACAAGGGTGCTAGTGTTAGAAAAATAGCATCGAAAGTGGGGATTCGGGAGAGTGCTTTGTACAACCATTTTAAAAATAAAGAGGAGATTTTTTTAGAGGTTGCAAGCGGTATATTTTCCAATCCCTTCTCCTTCGATGCCGATGAGATCAAAGAGAATGCACTGAGAGGAAAACCGTTTCTCAACAAGTTCGCTATGCAGTATAAATTGCTGACGTTTGATAAAAACAACGAGAGCATGTTCCGCCTGCTTTTAATCGAGCTTTTGCAAAATAAAGAGCTTAGAGAGAAATTTACGGAGGAGTTTCACAATAAAAATATCAAAATGCTCTCAGAGGGCTTTTTTATTATGATGCAAAACGGCTTGATACGCTCTGCCGATCCGATGATTATCTCTTACGAGTTTTTATCCACCCTCTTCTACATCAGACTTCAAGTTACGCTTATGCGTTTTGATGCTCTTTCTACAAATTCACTGGCAACGCAGTTTGAAAAACATGTCGATTTTTTTTGGGATAGCATCAAGATATGATTCGCACCTTTACAAAAGGTGTGGCATGTGAGAAGAATAAAACATTTTAATATTAAAAAGTATCAAATACTAATTAGTATTAAAAACAGAGCGTAAAAAAAGGAGAGCCGCGCCAAGAGCGCCCTCCCCTTTATTAAGATTACTTGCTGCTAGATTCGTTCGCGTATTTTTCACCAAGCTCGTATGCTTTGATGTTTGCCGCATGAACTTTTGCAGGAACTTTAGAGAGCATTGTCTCTACAAGCGTCTCTTTATCTAAAGGTTTTAGTAACGTGTTTGCAATCGCAAGAGCAACGACCGATTGAGTAATTACGTTTCCAACCTCTTCTTTTGCGATAGTGATGATGGGAATCTCGATGATTTTCCATTTTTTTCTATCTTCGTCCGTCGGATGTACCAAGAACGGGTCAACTACGATAGTCCCCCCCGGAGTCACACCGTCTTTAAAAAGATCGTAACTTTTTTGTGCAACGGAAAGCATGAAATCGATCTCTCCGTCGTTTGCATACGGGTAGAAAATCTCATCGTCATCCAAAGTGATATCAACAACCGTCGGTCCGCCGCGCACTTGAGAAGTATACGTAGCAGTTTTAAGGCCGAAGCCCCCTTTTTTGATTTTTGCCGCAGCAAAAATCTCACCTGCAAGAAGAACACCCTGCCCGCCAACACCGGTAAATCTCATTATTTGTCTAGCCATCTTGTGTCTCCTTATATTTTTTTCTCAAAATCGTCTTGAGTGATAGTTTTTCTTTTTCCTTGGTGGAATGCGATAACTTCTTTATAAAGATCACAATACTCTCTAGCATTTGTATCCTCTTTTAAGATACCAGTCGGGAACTTGTTAAGTTTTTCTTCCTGAGGAAGTTCATCCCATTTTTTCTTAGGGATCGTGATACTCTCGATCCATTTAAGGTTTTCCATCGCAGAGTTCATTTTGTTTTTACGCCCAAGGTTAATATGGCAGTTAGACATAATATCCAAGAATGCAAAACCTTTATGCTCTAATGCTTTTACGAAAACTTTTTCAAGTTTTTTCGGATCAAGCATCGTCTCACGCGCAACAAAAGAAGCACCCGAAGCGATCGCCAAGTCCGTCGCATTGAACGTAGGGTCGATATTTCCCGATTTTTGAGAAACCGTCCACATACCTTGCGGTGTCGTCGGCGATGTCTGTGAATTCGTTAAACCGTAGATGAAGTTGTTGATAACGATCATAGTGATATCGATATTTCTTCTACATCCGTGGATCGTGTGATTTCCCCCGATTGCAAGAGCATCACCGTCTCCCGCAACACAGATAACGTATTTATCAGGATTTACGAGTTTGATACCCGTTGCAAACGCTACGGTTCTTCCGTGTGTCGTGTGCACCGTATTAAAATCGACGTAAGAAGAGAATCTTCCCGAACATCCGATACCCGAAACGACACATACGTCGTCACGGCTAACGCCGAGCTTATCGATCGCTCTAACGAAAGCTTTAAGGATAACACCGTCACCACAACCCCAACACCAAAGTGTCGGCATCTTTTCTAGTCTTAAATATTTATCGTAATTAAATGCCATCTTAGAATACCTCTTTCACTTTATTTACTATTTCGTATGGAGAGATAGCTCTACCGTTTACTTTGTAAAGACCTTCGATATCGAGTCTTTGGGAAACTCTCTCAACCTCTTCAGTGTATTGTCTGATGTTAAGCTCGACACACAATACGTTTTTAATCATATCCGTGTATTTTTTGATAGACGTAGCCGGGCTTGGCCAAAGCGTGATCGGTCTGAAAAGTCCTGCTTTGATCCCTTGTGCTCTTAAGTGGCGGATAGCCTCTTTTGCTGCAAGCGAAACGGAACCGTAAGCGATAATAAGAATTTCCCCCTTCTCTCCCGTCATGTCATCAAGCATAAACTCTTCGTTTAACTCGATCTCGTCGGCATGCATCATCACCTTATCTTCAAGTCTTTGGATAAGTTTTCTACATGTTTCGATCTCTTCTGTAGGGAACCCTTTTGCATCATGGTGTAATCCCGTGAAGTGGTAACGGTACCCTTTAAACATCGGGTTTAATACCGCAGGCTGATCCGGAGCACACTCATACGGTCTGTAATCTTCCGGTGCACCGTCAAATGTTTTTCTCGGTACGATACCTGCTTTTACTTCCTCTTCTGTTGGAAGCATCGCTTTTCCGTGCATGTGACCGATTGTCTCATCCGTTAAAACAAATACCGGCTGCATAAATCTGTCCGCAAGGTTAAACGCACGTACAACTTCCGTGTAGCACTCCTCTAGGTTACCCGCACAAAGAGTGATCGATCTGTAATCCCCGTGTGAAGGGTTTTTTGCTTGACGCACGTCACCTTGAGAAACACGAGTCGGAAGACCTGTTGATGGACCCCCGCGCATTACGTTTACAACAACCAAAGGAACCTCTGCCATTTGAGCAAGACCTAAGTTTTCCGCTTTAAGTGAAATACCGGGACCCGATGTAGCCGTCATAGTTCTTACACCCGCCATACCTGCACCGATAGCAGCCGCAACACCTGCGATCTCATCTTCCATTTGGATACAAACACCGCCAACTTCAGGCATTAAGTCAGACATCTCGTGCATAACTTCGCTTGAAGGGGTGATCGGGTACCCGCCGAAAAATTTACATCCTGCGTCTCTCGCAGCCAAAGCAGCCAGTTCGTTACCGCTAGAAACTACTTCTCTCTTTTTTGATGCCATTATTTCGCTCCTTTTTGGTCTAAAGACATATAATTGTTTGCAACAATTTGCGCTTGACGCTCTTTTGCATCGTCAGTCAATTTTGCAAATTTAAAATCTTTTTTATCGGCTACGTAAATAGCAAAGTCGGGGCATGTAAGCTCACACTCGTTACAGCCGATACAAGCTTCGGGATGATCTACGGAGATCATCGCACCCAACGTCGATGTTGAATCATAACGCATGCCAAGAACACCCGAAGGGCACACCGACACACATATATCACACGCTTTACAGTTGTTTCTATTAACCCATACAGGCACGTTGCCCGGGTATGGAATCATTCCAGCTCCCATTCTTTCTCCTTTTTGTGTAACGTAAATTTAGTCTTTCTTTTTCGTATCCGAAAATTTTCCGATAGCACAAGAGACGACGCTCTTTGCTTTGAGGTTGGCATTGTCGAAAAAGCCGACCTCCTCATCGGTTAAAGGATAACCTAGTTTTCTTAAAGTGACTCTCAATTGTGCTAATAACGCCTCGTCTTCTACAGTAACTGTTACCTTACGAGGCTCGCACGAAAGGTCCACCGCAACATCTTTAAAGCCCTCTTTTTCGAGAGCTTTTACAATTGTATTGGAACATCCGCCGCAACGAACGTTTTGAACCTCTACCGTATGAGTCATTACTTTTTTCCCAACACTTCAGCTACCGCTTTACCGATCTCCGCCGGAGAAACAACCACTTTTACGCCTGCTGCTTGAAGTGCTGCCATTTTCTCTGCCGCCGTACCTGCACCGCCGCTTACGATGGCTCCTGCATGACCCATACGTTTGCCCTTAGGAGCGCTTTGTCCTGCGATAAATGCTACGACCGGTTTTTTGATATTTTCTTTAATGAACGCCGCTGCTTGGATCTCTAAATCCCCGCCGATCTCCCCGATCATAACGATTGCGTCCGTCTCAGGGTCTGCTTCGAACATCGGTAAAAGTTGTTTGTACGAAAGACCGATAATCGGGTCTCCGCCGATACCTACAGCCGTAGAAATTCCAAAACCTTCACGGCATACTTGGTTTGCACCCTCGTATGTTAACGTTCCCGATTTAGAGATAAGACCTACGCGCCCTTTTTTGAAAATCATCCCCGGCATAATACCGATTTTACACTCTTCGGCAGTGATGATACCCGGGCAGTTCGGCCCGATTGTTTTCATACCGTGTTTCACTGCAAAAGCTTTTGCCGCTTGCATATCACGCACGGGAGCACCTTCGGTAATTACGACTGCAAGCTCGATCCCTGCAGCAGCTGCTTCCATAACCGCATCGGCAACGAATGCAGGCGGAACGAAAATCATACTTACCGTAGCACCCGTAGCTTCTACCGCTTCTTTTACGGTGTTAAATACAGGTTTGCCTAAATGCTCTTGTCCGCCTTTGTTCGGTGTCACACCACCTACGATTTTCGTACCGTATGCGATACATTGCTCGGCGTGGAAAGATCCCTCTTTCCCCGTAAAACCTTGAACGATAACTTTTGTGTCTTTATTAACTAAAATACTCATATAAATTATTCTCCTTTCGCTGCAGCTACCGCTTTTGCAGCACCGTCTGCCAAATCCGTAGCAGCGATAACATTTGGAATGTTTGCATTTTTAAGAATCTCTGCCGCTTCAGGCGCGTTTGTTCCGTCAAGACGTACGATAACGGGAACGTGTACGTTTACAAGTTTCGTTGCTTCCAAGATTCCGTTGGCGATACGGTCGCATCGTACGATTCCGCCGAAAATATTTACGAAAATAGCTTTTACTTTAGGGTTTTTCAAAATAATCTCAAAACCTTTTGCAACCGTCTCGGCGTTTGCTTTTCCGCCCACATCCAAGAAGTTTGCAGGCGTTCCGCCCATGTAGTTGATCGTATCCATAGTACCCATTGCAAGACCTGCGCCGTTTACCATACAACCAATCTCTCCGTCAAGCGAAACGTAAGAGAGTCCGTACTGGCTCGCTTCTCTCTCATCCGGATCCTCTTCGCTGATGTCGCGCATATCTTCGATATCAGGATGGCGTCCGAGTGCCGAATCGTCAAATCCCATTTTACCGTCAAGCGCCAAGAAATCTCCCGCACCCGTTTTGATAAGCGGATTGATCTCGATCATCTCCGCATCGTTTTCCATATATACTTTATAAAGAGCCGCTGCAAATTTGATAAATTTCTTTTGCTCATCAGGGTTGGTAATACCCAAACCGAATACCAATTCTCTTCCGTGGAAACCTTGAAAACCGATAGCAGGATCCACCGCTACTTTGATGATCTTCTCAGGAGATTCCTCCGCCACTTTTTCAATCTCCATACCGCCTTCGGTTGAAGCCATGATGATAGGCATCTCTCTTGCACGGTCCAAAACTACACCGAGGTAAAGCTCGTCTTTGATATCCGCACCCTCTTCGATATAAACTTTTTGAACGAGTTTTCCTTCAGGTCCCGTTTGGTGCGTCACAAGCGTCATTCCTAAAATTTCGTTTGAAAGTTTTTCAACCTCCTCTAGTGAACGAGCAAGTTTTACACCGCCGCCTAAACCTCTTCCCCCTGCATGGATTTGTGCTTTAACAACCCAAAGATTTCCACCAAGTTCTTGAGCGTTAAGCACTGCTTGTCTAGGTGTATTCGCCACTATTCCTCTTGGCGTCGGTACACCGTATTTTGCAAAAATTTGTTTTGCTTGATATTCATGTATATTCATTTATTCTCCTTGTTTTAAAGTGGAAGCTATTTCACTTCGTATTGTGCACGACCGATTTGGTACAAATCTTGCCCGTATGCGTCGTTAATAACAGTGACCGGAAAGTCAACAACCTCTAGTTTACGGATAGCTTCGGGACCGAGCTCCTCGTAAGCTATAACCTCTGCGCTTTTTATCTGTTTTCCTAAAAGTGCTCCTGCACCTCCCGTTGCACCGAAATAAACCGCTTTGTACTCTTGGCATGCGTCGGTTACATCTTTGTTGCGTTTACCTTTGCCGATCATCCCTTTTAATCCCTCTGCGATTAAGCGCGGAGAGTAAGAGTCCATACGGTACGAAGTAGTAGGACCGGCACTGCCGATCGGATCACCCGGTTTTGGCGGCGTGGGACCTACGAAATAGATCACCGCACCTTTTATGTCAAAAGGAAGCTCTTTGCCTGCATCCAAAAGATCGACGAGACGCTTATGCGCCGCATCGCGCGCGGTATAGATCGTACTGCTAAGGTACACGATATCGCCGCTTTTGAGTTGTGCTACCGTCTCATCGCTAAGCGGGGTTGTTAAATGGG
>JAQUCZ010000058.1 GCA_028685945.1 Sulfurimonadaceae bacterium
GCTAACTGCTGTACGCTTGAGGGGGATTCTTTTTTTGTCGCTTTGGAAACTTTGTCGACAAACTCCTCCATCAGTTTTTGGTTGTTGATCGCTTTTGCATCGCCTGCGGCTACTTTGACGTAATTGCCGTCGCTGTGGAGCTCGTGGGAGAGGGTGTTGTCGCCCACTTGGAGTTTAAGGATCTGAATGATTTTCTCTTTTGCCGCTTCGTTTTTGATGGTGGTAAGCAGCTCGATACGGCGCATTAAGTTTCTAGGCATCCAGTCGGCACTCGAGATATACACCTGTGAAGCGTCGTTTTTAAAGTAAAACATCCTCGGGTGTTCAAGGTATTTCCCCACGATGGAGACGACGCGGATATTGTCACTCACCCCTTCGATGCCCGGTTTAAGGCAGCAGATGCCGCGCACGATCAGATCAACCTTTACCCCCGCTTGGCTTGCTTGGTAGAGCGCTTTTATCACGTCGTCGTCTACAAGGGAGTTCATTTTGGCGATGATCTGCCCGTCCGTTTTTTTGCGCGCTTCGTTTTGGATAAGCGAGAGAATTTTAGGCTTAATCTGTGCGGGCGCCATATAAAGCTCGTTGAGTTTCCCTTTTTTGCTAAATCCCGTGAGGAAGTGAAAAAAACGGGTAAGATCGTTGGTGATCTCGTCGGTGCTCGTCATATAGCTTACGTCGGTATAAATCTTCGCCGTCGATGGGTTGTAGTTCCCCGTGCCGATATGGGCGTACTGTTTGAGTTTGCCCCCCGTTCTGCGGGTGACCAAAGTCGCCTTGGCATGTACCTTAAACCCTTTAATACCGTAGATAACATGTGCTCCCGCTTTTTCAAGCGCTTTTGCCCAGATGAGGTTGTTCTCTTCGTCAAAGCGCGCTTTGAGCTCTACCATAACGGTGACTTGTTTGCCCGATTCGCTGGCACTCATAAGCGCTTTTACGATCGGTGAGTCGGTTCCCGAGCGGTAAAGGGTCATTTTGATCGAGACGACGTCGGGGTCTTTTGCTGCGGTTTGGATCAGCTTGACGACGGGCTCGAAACTTTCGTAGGGGTGGTACAAAAGCAAATCTTGCTTATCGAGCGTGGTAAAAATACTCTCGTTGCTATCGAGCGGCGGGAGGTTTTTTGGCTGAAACGGCGGCAGCAAAAGGTGCGCAAAATTTTTGTTTCCCACGATCTGCCAGAGGCTTGAGAGGTTCAAAAACGTATGGTAGGTGTAGATGTCGTCTTTGTAAACGTTGATATGGCGGTTAAAAAAGTTGATAAGCTCTTCGTCGGTATTCGCACCCACTTCCAAGCGCACCATCTCCCCTTTGCGGCGCAGTTTGAGCCCCTCTTCGAGGATCTCCATAAAATCGTCGGCTTCCTCCTCTTCGATGGCGATATCGGCATTTCTCGTAACGCGGAACGAAGCGTATTTGATAAGAGAGTAACCGGGGAAAAGATTGGTGATATGTTTCTCGACCACGCTCTCAATTGGGACGTAGATACGCTGGTCGAGTTCTACGAAACGGCTTAGCACCCTCGGAACGCGCACGATCCCAAAACGCTCGATGCTCGGATCGTCGTTGTCGCTGAGTTTGACGATAAGCCCGAAGCTGAGGTTGTTGAGGTGGGGAAACGGGTGGGTCGCATCGATGGCGATCGGAATGATGAGGGGGTAGATATTTTCGTTGAAATAGCGTCTGAGTTTCACTTTGTCGCTTTGGGAAACCTGATCGTAGGTTTTGATGCTGATCCCCTCGCTCTCAAGCTTTTGCAAGATGCCGCCCATGCAGTGTTCTACCACCTGAAGCTCTTGGTGCAGGTAGGTTCTGATCTCTCTAAGCTGTTGAAGCGGCGTGAGTTTGTCCGCACCTGAAACGATAATCCCCGCGGTGAAAAGTTTTTTAAGCCCCGCTATACGGATCATGTAAAATTCGTCTAGGTTGGTACCGTAGATAGCAAGGAATTTGAGGCGCTCCAACAGCGGCAGCGATTCGTCTTGTGCTTGTTTGAGAACCCTCGTGTTAAATTGAAGCCATGAGAGTTCACGGTTGATATAAAAGTCCGGATTTTTTAGGTTGATCATATAAAAAATACCCCTTCAATGCAAAAATTACGTCATTATATCCAAAAGAGATTACTTCACTACGCCGCTGCCGCGAAAGTTTGCGCTGTGGTAGATAACCGCACCGTTTTTACGCGCGTAATAGCGCATCAGCAGATTTTGCAGCGTCGGTTCGATCGAGGGGGCAAACCACGCGTTGTTGCTGATGGCGATCACGTAGCGCACGTCCCCTTCGTAGATCTCTTGGCATGTAGCTTCGTAGCAGATAGCATTGCGAAATTTTACCCCTTTGAGGGTGAAGTCGGTCGGCTTTTCGGCGATGCTAAAATCGGCTTGCCCTGCAAAAAAGATATCGTTGATAAAATCTTGGGCGAATTTGGGGAGGGGAATATACTCCCCAAAGGGAACGAGCACCATTTTTTTGGCTACCGTTACGTTCCCCTCTTCAAAAATATACGAAACGTTGTAGTTTTGCGCATCTTCTCTTAAAAGTGCCCCGACGACGATGGAGATTTCGTAGGAAAACTCCTCTAGCTGTTCGATCAAGATGGGGTTTTTGTTAAGAAACAAAGGAAAAACCGATTCGGGTAAAACGACGACGTCGTAGCCCTCGTTGCTTGCTTGTTCGATCTCTCTAAAGATCATAAAAACGGTAGACTCCAAATTCTCGCGAAGCCATTTTTTTTCCTGTTTGACGTCGGTGGCTACGAGTTTGATCTTTAGCGGAGCCTCTTGGGGAATCGGAGTAGAGAATTGCAGGGCAAAAACCAAAAGCGTCAAAGGGAGTGCGCGAAGTTTTCTTGGCATGTACGCCATAAGTGCCAGCGAGGCAAGGACGATAAAAAGATGGTGTTTTTCTATGCCGATGTAGCTCTCTACAAAAAGAAGTTCTATCTGCATCCAATTAAAATCGAAAGGCTCGATGAAACTAAGTAAAAACAAAAGAAGCGCGCGTAGCCAGATACGCTCGCTCAGCGCCAAAATTCCGAAGAAAAGCATGTAGATAAACCCAAAAGCCAAGGTGATAAGCGGGGTGATAAACCCCATCCCCGTGTAAGCAAAACTGTAGCCGATCCAGTAAAACCACAAAAGCCCGATAAAAAATCCCGCAACAAGGATCGACTTCTTTGGCATGTACAGTAAAAGCGCGAGCGCAGAGAGACCAAAAAGGGTATGCAGAAGTTTTACGCCGATGGCGTAGTGCTCCATATAAAGAAACGCACTAAAAAGCAGCGCCGTCGCCGCGCCCCATGCCACGTGGAAAAGAAAAGGTTTGTTTTGTGTTTGAAAATCGAAAATTTTTTGCATCATGACGGGATTATACAGAAAAAAGATGTATCGGCGTTAAATAGTCTTATGCGGTGGAAATAAGGCTATTTTAGGCGCTTATTAATTTAGTTCTTGTATAATCGCCGCAATTTTATTTTTCAAGGAACCTTAAGTATGGAACTTATCAGTCAATTATTACCGTTTGTGTTTTTGATCGCAATTATGTATTTTGTGATTATTCGCCCGCAGCAACAAGAAGCAAAAAGATTGCAAGCGATGCGCGATGAGCTTAAAAAAGGGGATAAAGTAGTAACCAACGGCGGATTTATCGTTACCGTCAACAAAGTCGAAGAGGGCTTTTTAAGCGTGAAAATGAACGATGACGTAATCGTGAAAATTACGAAAGATTCCGTTGCCAGAAAGTACGAGGATGAAGCTTAATTACCGCATAGCAATTTTTGCGGCGGCAATCGTTTTCGGACTTTTCTTTTCACTTCCTTCTCTATTACAAACGCAAGAGGGGAAAAAAGTCAACCTAGGGCTTGACCTCCAAGGGGGGTTGCATATGCTTTTAGGGGTAAAAACCGATGAAGCCGTAATCTCCCGCATGAAGTCCATCGCCGCAAGCATCAAACACTACACCCAGAAAAAAGATATCCTCATCGACGAACTTGCCGCACATGAAGAGAATGTTACCTTTACGGTACTCGATAGCGATGAGATCGCAGGTATTAAGAACTATCTTGCCGAGATGAGCGGTGTGGTCGTGAGCGTAGAGGGGGAGAGACTTATCCTCACCCTCACTCCTGAAGAGGTGCAAAGAACCAAAGAACTCTCCGTAGCCCAAGCGATCGAGACGATCCGCAACAGGCTTGACCAGTTCGGGCTTTCCGAGCCGGTCGTAGCGCGCCAAGGGGAGGAGAAGATTCTCGTGCAATTGGCGGGTATTAAAACACTTGAAGAGGAGCAGCGTGCACGCGAGCTTATCTCAAGAGCGGCGAAACTCGAACTGATGGCGGTGGATGAGGAGCGCAACGCCCGCGTACATGCCATGACCCACGCCGATGCGGCAAGTTACGGCGACGTGATTTTAAGCGATGCAAACAATCCGCAGCTTCTTTATCTTGTCAAAGAGATCCCTATTTTAGACGGGGGGATGCTCACCGATGCACAGGTGGGGTTTGACCAAAACAACCGCCCCGTGATCAATTTCTCTCTCAATGCAGAGGGTGCCGAACTTTTCGGAGATTTTACGGGTCGCAACGTCGGCAAACGCCTTGCAATCGTGCTTGACGGTAAAGTCTATTCCGCGCCAAACATTAACGAGCGTATCGGGGGCGGAAGCGGGCAGATTTCCGGAAATTACAGCGTTTTAGAAGCCAAAGATTTGGCGATTGCACTCCGTTCGGGCGCGCTTTTGGCACCGATCGAGCTGCTTGAGAAACGCTCCGTAGGTCCAAGCTTGGGTGCCGATTCGATCCAAGCGAGTATGGTGGCGCTTATAGGCGGGTTTGTCGCGGTTATCCTCTTTATGATGGTGTACTACAAAATGGCGGGGGTGATCGCCAATATCGCGCTGATTGCCAACCTGCTCATCATTTTGGCGGTAATGAGTCTCTTCGGTGCGACTCTTACGCTTCCCGGAATGGCGGGGATCGTTTTAACCGTCGGTATGGCGGTGGATGCCAACGTCATTATCTCCGAGCGTATCCGCGAGCTTTTGCGCGAGGGGGTTTCTATCCATAAAGCGATCGAAGACGGGTATGCAAACGCGATGCGTGCGATTTTGGATGCCAACATCACTACGTTGATCGCTGCGGTAGTTCTCTACGTCTACGGAACGGGGGCTATCAAAGGGTTTGCGGTGACGATCAGTATCGGTATTTTGGCTTCGATGCTTACGGCGATACTCGGTACGCACGGTATCTATCAGATGCTAGAGTCGAAGATAGCAAAAAGTAAAAACAAAAAATTTTGGTTTGGGATAAAGGGGTAAGTAATGGAGTTTTTTAGATATACCAAAACCTACCGTTTTATGGGCAAATCGAAGTTTGCTATGGTGCTCTCCGTCGTGATGGTGCTTGGTTCTTTCTTGCTTTTGGCAACCAAAGGGCTTAACTACGGGATCGACTTTGCGGGCGGAACGATCGTTCAGGTCAAATACGCGGGGGAAGCGCCGATCGATGCGATGCGCGAAAAGCTCAAAGGGAACCCTTTATTCGAGGGCTCTTCCATTAGCGAGTTCGGTTCGAGCGATGAGGTGGTGATCCGTATGAAAACCACCACCTCCGACGTCGTGGTCGACGTGGGGGACGTGACACATGCCACGCTTGCGGGCACGGGTGATTTTGAGATTCGCCGCGTCGATATCGTCGGACCAAAAGTGGGAGGCGAACTGCGCGAGCAGGGGCTAATGTCGCTTATTTTGGCGGTGATCGGTATTTTGATCTACGTCGCATTTCGATTTGAGTGGCGTTTTGCGGTCGCTTCGGTATTTGCTCTCGTGCATGACGTCTCGATCGCTTTGGGTGCGCTTGCATTGGCGCAGATCGACGTTAATCTCGATGTTTTGGCGGCACTTTTAACCATCTTGGGGTACTCGCTCAACGATACTATTATCGTTTTTGATCGTATCCGTGAGAGCGTAGTCGATTCTAAAAACACCGAACTTAGCGAAACGATCGACGATTCGGTTACAAAAACCCTCTCAAGAACCACGCTCACCTCGCTTACGACTTTGTTCGTGGTTTTCACCCTTTTTATGTTCGGAGGGGAGATTATCCATCCGTTTGCCTTTACCCTTTTGGTGGGGATCGTCGTGGGAACCTACTCCTCGATCTTCGTTGCCGCACCTACCTTGGTGTGGTTCGGGTTTGACGTGAAAAACTACCATGCCAAACTTGCCGAAAAAGCAAGACGCGAAGCGGAAAAAGCAAAAATGCGCGCACAATACGAATCGGGGATTATGTAAGAATCTCCGAGTTTTCATGGCATGTAGCTTTTTTTTACATGCCATACCCTCAAAAAAACCTCCCTTTTTATTCAGTCGCTTATTAAGATAGTTTTTGTATAATCGCCCTAATTTTTATGCTAAGGTGCAGATATGGATTGGGGTAAAGTTATTTACGTATTCTTCTCTTTGATGAGTTTGACGTCAATCGCGGGTTTTTTGTATGAGCACAGCGCCGTTGCGCTTTTTGTCGCTGCGAGTTTAAATATCGTTTCGACTTTTTTAAAGATCGGGGTGAGAAACCTTCTCTCTGCCGAACTTCTTGCTTCCTCTCTCGTGGCGGATCTGCACTTGATCCCCGCTTTTATCTACCTTCAGGTCGTGGGAAATTTAGAGTGGGCGATCGCTCTTGCTATCGGTGCTTTGATCGCCAATGTCTTTTCTATGGGGCTTGT
>JAQUCZ010000059.1:0-2740 GCA_028685945.1 Sulfurimonadaceae bacterium
GATCCGCCGCCGATTCGAGCCCGCACGAGATACGGATAAGCCCCGCGGGAACCCCGCATGCAGCGAGTTCTTCGGCGTTTAATTGCTGATGGGTCGTCGAAGCAGGGTGGGTGATGATCGATTTTGAATCGCCGATATTGACTACCAAAGAGTAAAGTTTGGTGGCATTGACGATCTTCGTTGCCGCTTCAAGAGATTCTACCTCGAAGCTCAAAAGCCCGCTGCAAGCGCCATCTTGAAAATATTTTTGCGCATTTGCGTAGTTGGCGTTGCTTTTAAGCCCCGGATAGTTGACTTTTTTTACTTTCGGGTGTGCTTCCAAAAACTCGGCAAGTGCCAAAGCGTTTGCGGAATGCTCTTTCATGCGAAGGGAGAGTGTTTCCATCCCCTGAATAAAAAGCCACGAGTTAAACGGAGAGCTAACCGCCCCGAGATCGCGAAGCAGAGAAAGGCGTGCGCGAAGGGTAAACGGAGGGAGCGGCACTTCGGTATAAACAAGCCCGTGGTAGGATGCGTCAGGCTCGTTAAAGTGGGCGTAGCGCGGGTTGTTTTTGAGCTTTGTAACAAGCCCTTTGCGCTCGACTAAAATCCCGCCGATAGCAAGCCCTTGCCCCGTGGTGTATTTGCTTGCACTGTGTACCGTCACGTCGACGCCGCGGGTGAGGGGGCGGCAAAGTACGGGGGTTGCTACGGTGTTGTCGACAACCGTTAAAATACCGTATTTGTCGGCAATAGCGACGATTGCGTCGATGTCGGCAACGTCGATGCTTGGATTTGTAAGCGATTCAAAAAAGACAACCTTTGTTTTTGCATCCACGAGTGCATCGATCTCTTCGGGTTTGTGGACGTTAAAAAATCTTGCTTCGATCCCGAAACGCTTGAGCGTATGGGCAAATTGGGTGAGGCTTCCTCCGTAGAGCTGTTTGGCACATACGATATTGTCTCCCGCTTCGGCGGCATTGGCTATGGCGTAAAAAATGGCGCTCATACCGCTTGAAGTGGCAAGAGCGGCTTCCCCCTCTTCGAGTGCGGCAAAACGTTTTTCAAATACGTCGGTCGTGGGGTTGTTTAAGCGCGTGTAGATATTGCCTAGCTCTTTAAGGGCAAAAAGGTTGGCTGCATGTTCGACGTCGCGAAATTCGTACGCCGTGGTTTGGTAGATAGGAACCGCCATCGTCCCTTGGGTGTCTTTGTCGTAGCCTGCGTGGAGTGCTAAGGTCTGTAAATCCATTGTTCGTTTTCCATAGGTAAAATTTGGCATAATTTTATCACATAAGACTTAATATAAATAAAAGTAATACTGCCAAGAGTGTGTAAATCTCGAAAAACTTGTTTTTCGTAGCTTTAGGGGGTTGTAGGGAGTTTAGTCCCTGCCACACAGACGGACGCGTTCGTTTGTGTATATAACATCAAAAAAAAGGACATGCCATGAAAAAATATCTCCTTTTCGATAACGACGGTGTTTTGGTCGAAACCGAGATGTGGTACTACGAAGCCAACAAGATGGCTCTTAGCGAGCTTGGGTTTGAACTGCCTTTTGCGACCTATATGGAGATCATGGCGCGCGGCGGTACGGCGTGGGAAGTGGCACAAAAAGAGGGCGTGGACGAACAGACGATTGCCTACCAAAGAGCCAAAAGAGACACGTTCTACAGAGAATTTTTGGCTTCGCAAGAGATCGAAATAGCAGGGGTAGCGGATGTGCTTGAGAGCCTCTCAAAAGAGTATAAAATGGGGATTGTGACTACCTCAAGACGGATCGATTTTGAACTGATACATGCCAAGAGAGGAATTGTAGGGTTTATGGATTTTACCTTGTGCGTCGAGGAATATCCCCGTGCCAAACCCCACCCCGACCCCTATCTTGCGGGGATGGCAAAGTTCGGCGCAAAACCGCACGAATGTTTGGTGATAGAGGATTCCCAAAGGGGCTTAAGTGCCGCAGTAAACGCGGGGATAGAGTGCGCCGTGGTACACAACGAGTTTACGAAAACCCACGATTTTTCAAAAGCGAGCCATTTTTTGCAGAGTTTGCGAGAGTTGCCTACGTTGTTAGAGGGTTTGCGTTAAGATTATGCCGCACTGCTTTGTGCGGAGATGTGTAGCATCCCCTCGATACTTAAATGGTAGTCGATCTCTTCCCATTCAATCCCCGTGTTTTGGCAGATAAAACGGTATGCTTTGAGCTGTTCGATAGAAACTTTTTTTAGAGGTTTGTACCAATCTAGCGGTGTGGAAATGATACGCCCGTCTTCAAGTTTTACATGCAAGTACGTATCGTCGAAATGCACTTCGGTACCTTTAATTAAACCACTCATCCCATGTCCTTTCAAACTCTTTTTGATGTTCTTTCGTTAAACTTAAAGCCGTTTTAAGCTCTTTTGGTTTGAGGCAATTTTGTACGACTCTCATAGTGTGAAGCTCAATTTTTGCAAACCCTTCCCCTTTCATCACATGAACATGTTTTGGCTCATGTTCGTTTGCATAAAAAAAGAATTTAAAACCTTTGAGATTTAAGAGCGTCGGCAAAGCATTCAAACCTTCATTTTTAGTGCGTTGATTATAGCTTAAAAAAACTTTATTTTACTTTTTAGTGAGGGGATATTTTCGGCTCGTAGATAACCGCCGTATCCGCAAGCAGGTCATGCAATCCCCGTTTGTCTTTGCGAAAAGCGACCATCAAAAAACCTACGAGAAACAAGAGGGTGGAGACGATGTAACCTAGCGAGCGGGTGATCGC
>JAQUCZ010000059.1:2840-6689 GCA_028685945.1 Sulfurimonadaceae bacterium
CGTAGATAACCGCCGTATCCGCAAGCAGGTCATGCAATCCCCGTTTGTCTTTGCGAAAAGCGACCATCAAAAAACCTACGAGAAACAAGAGGGTGGAGACGATGTAACCTAGCGAGCGGGTGATCGCTTGGCAGTTGGTAATATCTTCAAAGGTTTTGGCATCGACTATTTTTATTCCCACGAATTTTTTTCCCGGAGTCGCCCCGCGCCATCTTTTCCAAAATAAAACCGTTACGACCAAAACCGCTACTTCAAAAGTAAGCTCCCACGTAAAAGAGGTTTGGGGCTGGGCGGCGAGTGCTTTATGGGCATTGCCGCTCATGGCATATTGGAGGTTGTGTTGCAACTGCGAAAGATCAAACCAAGCCCCATCGCTTAAAAAATAGATAACGATCCCAACGGGAAGTGCTAAAAACAGGGTGTCTAAAAACGAAGCGACGAAGCGGATCCAAAATCCTGCGTAGGTGGTGTTTGGCATGTTAAAGTTCCTTTTTGTATTTGGTAATACCGATGATTGTAAGGGCATTTTGCGGCTTATCTATTTTGTAGGGGATGACGTATCCTTTGAAGATGAAATCACGGATATTTTTGTCGTGAAAGTAGATGGATTTTTTGTATTTGTATGGCATGTAGGGTAAATTTTCTATTTTTTCTTTGAGTTCTTTTTTAAAACTGTTTGCTCTTGAAATACTATCGAGGGCTATGTAATCCCAGACAGTATTAAATTGATTAATAAAGCGAGGGTCGTAGATAATTTGCATTAAGAAACTCTTGTATGCTGCTCTATAATATCCCATACCTCTTCATGTGAGAGAGTTTTCGTTTTCCCGCTCTCTATATCCGCTAATGCTTTTTGCATAGAGGTTTGATCTTCCTGAAACCGTTGCGTTTTTTTGTAGGCTTCAAGCTCTTTGTCCGCCTCAATCGTAATGTTTTTGATAATCCCCTCTTTGAGGTTTTCAAGGAGGGTTAAAACCGTTTCGAGCTTGGAATCTTCAACTTCGACTTGTATCGTTTGCATGGGATCTCCTTGTGTAAAATCTGGCTTAATTATAATCTTTTTTTGGTTAAAAAGGGGAGAGGGTAACAAGATAGAGATATTCTTGGCATGTACATGCCAAGAAAAGTTAGATGTGGTAGTTTGGAGCTTCTTGCGTGATGATAACGTCGTGAACGTGAGACTCTTTAAGCCCCGCACTCGTGATCTCGACAAATTCCGCTTTTTCCCAGAACGTCGGGATATCTTTAGAACCGCAGTAACCCATAGAGGAGCGTAGTCCGCCCATCATTTGGTGCACGATCCCTGCGATGCTTCCTCTAAAAGGTACACGCCCCTCGATCCCCTCTGGTACGAGCTTATCGGCTGCCGTTCCCTCTTGGAAATAGCGGTCGTTGGAACCTTTTTGCATCGCACCGATACTTCCCATACCGCGGTAAGATTTGTACTGGCGCCCTTGGAACATGATGGTCTCACCCGGAGACTCTTCGGTTCCCGCTAAAAGTGAACCTGCCATAATACAACTAGCACCCACGGCAAGCGCTTTTGCGATATCGCCCGAGTATTTGATACCTCCGTCGGCAATAACAGGAACACCGTGTTTACGCGCAGCATCGGCACATTCGGAGATAGCGGAGATTTGCGGTACGCCCACACCTGCAACGATACGGGTCGTACAGATTGAACCCGGTCCGATTCCCACTTTGACACCGTCTGCTCCCGCTTCGATAAGGGCAAGTGCCGCTTCTGCCGTTGCAATATTTCCTGCAATGACGTCAACTGCAAGAGATTTTTTGATCTCTTTTACGGTATCGAGGATCCCTTTTGAGTGTCCGTGTGCCGAATCGAGAACAAGAACATCCACGCCTGCATCGACAAGTGCTTTTGCTCTGTCCATCTGCCCAACGCCGATAGCCGCACCTACGACGAGTCTGCCGAATGCATCTTTATTCGAGTTTGGATATTCGATACGTTTTTTGATATCTTTGATGGTTACAAGACCTTTTAAGAAGCCGTCTTTGTCGATGATAGGGAGTTTTTCGATTTTGTTTTTGTGCATAATATCTGCGGCTTGATCAAGCGAGATCCCCACTTCTGCGGTGATAAGAGGCATTTTCGTCATCACTTCGCTTGCAGCTTTGCGCATATCTTTTTCAAAACGCATATCGCGATTTGTAAGGATACCGAGAAGTTTGTTATGACCGTCTACTACGGGGACGCCCGAGATTTTAAACTCGTTCATAAGCGCATCTGCTTCTGCAAGCGTTGCATCGGGATGGACGTAGATAGGGTCGATAATGATCCCGCTTTCCGATTTTTTGACTTTTCTTACTTGTTTGCATTGCGTTTCAATATCCATGTTTTTGTGGATAATACCGATACCGCCGAGACGTGCCATAGCGATAGCGGCGCGGTACTCCGTAACCGTATCCATAGCAGCGGAAACCATAGGGATGTTGAGGGTGATATTGCGCGTGAGTTTTGTTTCTAAAGAGACCTCTTTTGGCAATACTTCCGAGTATTTCGGAACTAATAAAACATCTTCAAATGTGAGGGCGCGTTTACGAATGTTCATGGTTTTCCTTTGTAGAGTGAGAGTTGCTTGTGAAGCTTTGTAAAATTTTTGGATTATATCTTTTTTGATGTTAAAAAAAGGTAAAGCTAAGAGGCTTTAGCGGGGATAAAGGTGCAATTTAAAACACGAAGGGGAACATCCCCTCGTGCTATTTTTCTTCCTCCTCCTCAAGAGGGTAAAAGTAAGATTTTTCCGCACCGCAAGAGGGACAACGCCAATTATCGGGAAGATCGTCAAAATCGCATCCCGCGGGGATGGCGTGTTTTTCATCCCCTTTTTCGGGGTCGTAAACATAGCCGCAAAATGGGCATTTATATTTTTTCATTTGCTCTCCTTTTTTGACCATTATACAAAATTACGGCGTTTCTTCGCACGTCGTTTTGATTGTTTTGTAAAAATAGCCGAGCCCCACGAACATAATGGTCGTTCCAAGAAGCAGGTAAAAAGCCGAAAGCATGTTGGCATGGTCTTCTAACGCTATTTTAAATACCACCATAAGCGTTTCGATTGAGAGAGCGATGATGATGGAGACGAGAAATTTCCCCAGTACCTTATAGGCTTTATCTTCGGATTGATGGAAGCTTTGAAACATCACGTCGTGCTCAAAAATCTGTCGTGCCAGATCAAAAATCGCAAGCCCCAAAGTCATCGAGATGATGGAAGTAAAAACGTCATGCAAAAAATCGGAGGTGCCAAGCGACGTCATAAGGGCGAAAAAAACATACCCGCCGTAGGCGATAAGGGCGATAGAAACCAAGGTGAGCAGGGAAGAGCCGAAAAAATAGACGAGACGCTTGAATTTGTCGTGGATACTGTTGTACTCGATCAGTTTGAGCTCCTCCAAAAGATGGATGAGATGCAGATCGAAAATATAATAGATATCGTCGGTGTAGTAAACGGCGGTAATGCTTGCCTGCCCCGTCCTGTAGTGGATGTAGGGGTTTGAGATATAGATGCCGTCTTTATCAAGATTGAGTTTGGTGAAATAGTGGCTTTTGTTGCTGCCGATTTGGGTGTCGTCGGATTTGGCTCTGCAGAGAATGGGGGTGATCTGTTTGAAACTCTCGTCAACACCGTAGATAAGCTGAATAAAACGGTATTTTTTAAAGATAAACGCACCGTTTGCGATGAACTCTTTTGGCAAACTGTCAATGACCGATTTTACGAAAGAATCAACGTTCACGCGCTGTTTTCTGTAAATATTTATAACCTCTTTCATAGTTGTTCCTCCTTCTTTTGCAGGTGGCGAAGAGGAGTATTATACGCGAAGTTTTTT
>JAQUCZ010000060.1 GCA_028685945.1 Sulfurimonadaceae bacterium
ATCGCACCGCCGCCCGATTTTTTAAAGATATAGGCAAAAGGGAAAACCTCAAAAAGTTTACGCAATTTTCCTTCCGGTTTGTCAAGCGTTCCGGGGTAGCTGAAAAGTCCGCCTCCTTTAAGAAGCATCTGATGCAGATCGGGAACCATACCGCCCGAATAGCGCAGGCGGTACCCCTCGGCAAAAAAGCTATCAACCAACTCTTTATGATAAGGCGCCCAAAACTGCTGGGTTCCTCCCGGAGCGTTGTGGGTTCCTTTTTCTTTAAGATGGATCTCTTTTACGAACTCAAAATCTCCCGCTTGAAGCAAATAGAGTTTTGTTTTGTTTTCGGTAAACACCATCTCGACTCTCGGACCGTATACCACGTAACAAGCCGCAACCATTTTTGAAGCACAAAACCCGCCTTCGTAAATACCGAAAATCGATCCGACGCTGAGATTCACGTCGATCAAAGAGGAGCCGTCAAGCGGATCGAACGCTACGTAATATCTTCCCTCCTCATGCATCACCATCGGGTGTTCTTTCTCTTCGCTGGCAATCGTGTGGATCGATTTTATACGCGAGAACTCCTCTTCGATGATCATATCGCACTTGATATCAAGCTGCAACTGCGTCTCGCCCGAACTGTTTTCTTGTTGCGAATAGCCGATATCTTTCGTATCTATCGCCTCTTTTATTCTTTTGGCACTTCTTTGAATCGCATCAAATATATCTCTCATTACACTTCCTTTGCATTAGTTAAAATCCACGATATCACTTCATCGGGGTCGTTTAGGTTTAAAACATCCACGTTTTGCGGCAACGCATACTCTTTGGGGTTGATCGACGTATCGATCGCCAAAGCGTCGATATACTCGAAATAATCTTTTTCCAAATGTTCCCGAAATACGCCTATTCTCGGCAAGGGAAGATTTTTCAGCCCCTCTACGAGGAGAATATCGAACCTATCGAAAAGGCGGATCATCTCTTCGAGTTCTTTATATCTTTGAGAAAAATAGGTAGTGCGGGTAGGGGAGGTCACGATCACCTCGGCACCCGTGTCGGAAAATTTATAACTGTCTTTTCCTTCGACGTCAAAACGCGCTTTATCCTTGGGATCGTGCTTAATAATAGCAACCTCCTTGGCATGTTCGTGGATCAACTTTCTGGCGACTTTGAGTATGATGGTTGTTTTGCCGCTGTTTGAGGGACCGGTAAAAGCAACTGCTAATCGTTTTTTCAAACCGAATTCTTTGTTTTAAATTTGGAGGATTATACAAAAGAGTCTTTAAAAAGTTGTTTAATAAAGCTATAATTCCACAATTAACTGCGACGAGTAAAATATGAAAAACCTTTTATCGACACTCTCTTGCATCCTGTTTCTCGGCGGATGCTCCCACCAAAACGGTTTTAGCAAATTTGCAATGGAACCGAGCCAAGAGCGCAGCGCAAACAGCATTCAAAGCAGCAAAATTCTTAAAGAAGGGGTCGTAGAGGGTGTTTTGTCGCTCGTATATCTTAACGAGGTCGATCCAAGCGTTTACAACACCCACGAATATTTCCTCGTCGCTATTTACAATAAAGAAAAAAAAGAGCTTAGCAACCCAAATAGTTTTCTCCAAGGGGCTTTAGAGATCACGCTCAACGAGAAACTGCCCATAAAGATAAAAGAACTTGCAAAAGAGGAAACAATCGTTGCAAGGCTTTTTTCACAAAGTACGTGGAACCGTTACTATTTAGTAGCGTTTGAAGAGGAAAAAGAAAACAAACTGTTTCTCTCCCTCAAAGGGGAGGGGGTTTCTTCACAGATTTTGCGCTATAGCAAAAACGAAGAGTAGCGTTTAACGAAGAGTCTTTAAAGCTGCGTCTATTACGACGATAACGACTTGCAGCCCGATAATAATCACAAGGGGCGCAAGATCGATCCCGTTGAAATTTGTACGCATATACTTTCTTACAAACGCATACGCAGGATTGGTTACTCTATAAAGAAACTGCACGATAGGATTGTACGGATCGGGATTAACAAAACTCAAAAAAGCCGCGATAATAACCACCCAAATATAGACATAGAGTAAACTCGAAATAATGCCGCCGATTCCTAAAATAATCTCGCTAATAAAACTCATTTGACAATCTCCCCTAAATAATTTTTCAAGTGTGCGTAAATCTCCGAAAGATCGGGTCCCGCTTCGGCTCCCGTGAGAAGCAATCGCAATATTTTTGCAAGCTGTTCCTCTTTGAGCTTCGTTTCTTTGGCAACGTAGTGTTTAAAATCGTCGTAGACTTCAAAGTAGGGAGCTTTTTGTATCGCTGCGCGCACCGTTTGTGCCGCCTCTTGGAACTGCTCGGGGATTGTTTTAGGTGCAAAAACAGGTTTAATTTTTTCACGCAACTCTTTTGTAGTAGCTGCTTCTTCAAGGAAGAGCTTTGCCAATTTTCCTATCTCTGCATCGGCAAAACCGACGTAGCGTGAAAGCTCTTTAGGCTCCATTGTTTTAAGGTGTTCTTTATTGATACGTTTAAGCGAATCGATATCGAAACGCTCAGCGACATCGGACAGCGCATCGATAGAAAACCACTCAATCGCCTCTTGTGCCGTAAAAATCTCTTTAGGAGGCTTGTTGCCTATTAATACTAAATAATTTGAAATCGCCGAGGGTAAAAATCCCTCCTCCAAAAGCGATTTTATACTCGGAGTAGCGTTTAAAAAACTTGGCATGTATCTATATTCTATCTCTTTGTCGTACCCTAGTGCTTCTCGGACATACTTTTGCTTTGCAGCATTGGTTTTATACCCCTCTTGGCAAAGCACCAAAGAGATGTCGCTTAACATATCGTCCACCGCAGATGCAAAATCGTACGTCGGCGTTTTATCTTGGCGCATAATGATAAAACTAGAGAGCGGATCAGACGTAGATGTTTTAATACGCACCGTAAAAGGGTTTGGATTGTCGATCACAAGCTCGGCGGGAAGCTCTTGGCATGTGCCCTCGTAACTATCGTCTACGTCTTTCAAAGGGCAAAAGCAGTTAAATGCTTTTTTCTTATGTAAAAGATCAAGCGCCATCGCGGAGTGGAAGCGATGGTTTTGGCTTTGGTAGTGAACTTGGGAATACGTAACCCCAAAAAGAGCTAAAATATCCAAAATCTCTTGGTCTTTCCCCTCAATATTTTTCTCTTGATCCCTATCTTCGATTCTAACTAATAGATTTTCTTTACGTTGCGCAGCAACGATAAAGTTCAAAAGAGCGACCCGCAGATCATCGAGAGTCATATCACGAGTAGGGGGAGAAGCAAATCGTAGCATTTCTATTCCTGAATAATTTGTTTTGGGAATTTTAACAGCTTTTACCTAATAGCCCACTAAATGAAGCCCCTCAAAAAGATACTGCACCAAACGCTTTACCTAGAATCTTATAAGCTCATATTGGTTAGAATAGTACGCTTATAAAAGTATCATTTTCAAAAGGTTGCAAAATAATGAGTGAGCATAAAGATTTTTTACGCACTATTGTAGAAAAAGATTTAAAATCGGGTAAATATAACCGGATAATTACGAGATTTCCTCCCGAACCAAACGGTTTTCCTCACATCGGACATGCCAAGTCTATCGCTATTAACTTCGGTATCGCACGCGATTACAACGGGTATTGTAATCTTAGAATGGACGACACGAACCCCACCACGGAAGATACCAGATACGTTGAAGCTCTCAAAGATGCCGTAGAATGGTTAGGCTTTGCTTGGAACGGCGATGTGCGTTATACCTCCGATTATTTCGACAAACTTTACGAGTGGGCGATCGAACTTGTAAAAATGGGTAAAGCGTATGTTGATAGCCTAGACGAAGAGACGATGCGAGAATACCGCGGAACCGTTACGGAAGCGGGACGCAGAAGCAAATACGCAGAGAGAAGCGTAGAGGAGAATCTCGACCTTTTAGAGAGAATGAAAAAAGGTGAGTTTAAAGACGGCGAACATGTTCTTCGTGCCAAAATAGATATGGGCGCGGCAAATATGAAGATGCGCGATCCGCTTTTGTACCGTATCCGCCATGCATACCACTATAGAGCAGGGGATACGTGGGCGATCTACCCGATGTATGACTTCGGGCATTGTCTCTCCGATTACATCGAGGGGGTAACACACTCCATTTGTACCTTAGAGTTTGAAAACAACCGCGATATCTACGATTGGATTTTAGAAACTCTGAAGCTAGAACCGCCTCGTCCTTACCAACACGAATTTGCACGCCTTGGGATCAACTATACGGTTATGAGCAAAAGAAAGCTTTTAGAACTTGTAGAGGGCAAGTATGTAAACGGTTGGGACGATCCGCGCTTGCCGACCATAGCAGGGCTTAGAAGAAGAGGCTATACCCCCGAATCGATCCTCAATTTTTGCGACACCATAGGGATAGCAAAGGCAAACTCAACAGTAGACGTAGCGCAACTGGAATTTTGTATCAGAGATGATCTCAATACAAAAGTGCCGCGCGTTATGTGTGTACTCGATCCGCTTAAAGTAACCATAGCAAACTATGAAGGCAGCGAAGAGTTGGATGCACCGTACTACCCCGAGGATATACCAAAAGAGGGGTCAAGAAAAGTGCCGTTTTCAAAAGAGATATACATTGAACGTGAAGATTTTTCAGAAAATCCTCCGAAGGGGTATTACCGCCTGACGCCTGAGCAGCCCGTACGTTTACGACACGGTTATATTATCACTTGTAAAGAGATCATTAAAGATACGGAGGGAAATATAACCGAGATCATTGCCGAGTATCATCCAAATTCAAAAAGCGGATCCGATACAAGCGGCATAAAAGTAAAAAGCGCCATCCAGTGGGTCGATGCCGCATCTGCCAAAAAAGTAGAGGTAAGACTCTACGACAGACTCTACTCGTGCGAAAACCCTGAAGGGCTAGAAGACCTTAATCCCGATTCGCTTAAAATCGTAAAAGATGCGCTGATCGAGCCTGCGGTTCTCCTCGAGAAACCCGATGTAAGATTCCAGTTTGAAAGACAAGGATACTTTTTTGCCGATCCGATCGATTATACCGATGCAAATCCCGTATATAACAAGATCGTAGGTCTCAAAGACTCGTGGAATAAAAAAGAGACGCAAAAAGAGCCTGCGACTCAAGCAAAAGCACAAACGAAAAAAGTACAAACCGAAGGCGAAACGCTTCCTATGAGCGAGCGTGAACTAGCCCTGTTTACCAAATACACCGCTGAATTGAAATTAAATAATATGGTTGCTGATATTTTGGCTAGGGACGAAAAATTATCCTCATTTTATGAAGAAGCGCTTTTAGCAAACAACGCACCCGTAACAATCGCAAATCTTGTAGCAAATGAGGTGGCAAGAGAGTTCAAAGAAAAAGAGCGAGATGCACTTATGTTTAACGGATCTCAGATAGCAGAATTGGCGAAAATGATCGATAACGGTACCATTTCAAATAAGATAGCCAAAGAGGTTTTTGAAGAGATGGCAAAAAGCGGAGAAAACCCCTCTAAAATCGTAGAAACTAAAGGTCTTGTGCAGATAAGCGATGCTGCAGTATTGGAACCTATTATCGATGAGATTATCTCTAAAAACCAAGAGAACGTCGAAAAGTTCAAAGCGGGTAATACGAAGCTGTTTGGTTTCTTTGTAGGGCAGGTTCTTAAAGCTACCGACGGTAAAGCAAATCCGCAGGTTGTCAACGAGCTTGTGGCTCAAAAACTCAAGTAGTTTAAATCAAAGATCGGTTTTATGCCGGTCTTTAATCGATTTGATAGATACAAAGAGATTATTGAAACATTTGTAGAGTAGGGTGATTTATATTTCTGATTGAATTAGATGGTGACCCCACGGAGACTCGAACTCCGGTAACCAGGATGAAAACCTGGGATCCTGACCGCTAGACGATGGGGCCATCTGAAGGAAGTTTTGTTTCAAAAAGAAAGAGTTTTTAGAAGCTCTTGCTTTGTTGAGCCGAAATTATATAGATTTTATTCTTAAAGTTTTATAAAAAACTTTAAATCAGTAAAATTTCTTGCCGACAAATGTCGGGCAAGAAATTTTCACCTCTTAGTCTTCGTAAAAACTGCGTAATGCTCTAATGATTACGGCGTTTTTAGAGATGCTCTCTGCTTTTGCATTATCGTTTACTACTTCGTAAAGATCCAAAGGAAGAGAGATAGAGAACGTTTTTGTCTCGATTTTTTTCTTTTTCGCTACCATAGCTACGACGCTGTTAAGCAATTCGATAATTTTTTTCGTATCGATAGGTTTTTGAATAAAGCTGTTAACACCCACTTCGATCGATTCGGAAATTTTTTCGATATCGTTACTTGCAGAGATAACAATAATGATCTGATCTGGGTTCATCTCGCGGATTTTACGAGAAAGCTTGATACCGTCGATCCCCGTCATGATAATATCTACGAAAATAACATCCGGTTGTACTTTCTCATAAATAGCAAGTGCTTCTTCACCGTTAAAGCAAGAATACACGTCAGAAAAGAAGTTTTTGAAAGTAGAGCTTAAAAGCTCGTTTGTTACTTTCTCATCCTCTACGACCATCGCAGTGAGTTTTTTTGTTTGTTGCGTTAATTGAACTAAGTCTAGATTTGCCATATTGTTTTCCTTCTTGTAAATTGTGATGCAATTATACAATAAATAATGAAAAAATCT
>JAQUCZ010000061.1 GCA_028685945.1 Sulfurimonadaceae bacterium
GCGGTGAAGGGGGCGTGGAAGCCGTCTATGCGGATGAAAATATATGGCTTAGTCAGAAGATGATGGCGGCTTTATACGACGTGGATGTAAGGACGATCAATTATCATTTGAAGAAAATTTTTGCCGATAGTGAATTGTTAGAAAGTTCAGTTATCCAAAATTTTCGGATAACTGCTACTGACGGTAAAAATTACAACACCAACCACTACAATCTCTCGGCTATTATCGCGCTCGGCTACAAAGTGAACTCCGAGCGCGCGATACAATTTCGCAAATGGGCAACGCAAATCATCAAAGAGTTTACTCTCAAAGGCTATGCCATGGACGATGAGCGCCTAAAAAACGACGGCACGATACTCGGTAAAAAATATTTTGAAGAACAGCTTGCACGCATCCGTGAAATTCGCCTTAGCGAGCGCAAGTTCTATCAAAAGATTACCGATATCTACGCCACGTCGATAGACTATGATGTTAGTGCGACTGCGACCAAGCGTTTTTTTGCAACCGTTAAAAATAAACTACATTGGGCGATTCACGGGCAAACCGCCGCCGAAGTGGTTTATAACCGAGCCGATGCCCAAAAAGAAAATATGGGCTTAACCTCATGGAAAGATGCCCACAACGGAAAGATTCAAAAATTCGATGTGGCGGTTGCTAAAAACTATCTAAGCGATAAAGAACTTGCCGGGTTACAAAGATTGGTCAGTGCTTATTTGGATATTGCCGAAGATATGGCGCAAAGAGAGATACCCATGACTATGGCGGATTGGGAGGAGAGATTGAATCGTTTTATCGCCGCGACCGATCGAGAGATTTTGCAAGATGCAGGAAAAATCAGCGCTGAAATCGCCAAAGCACATGCTATGAGCGAGTTTGAGAAGTACCGTATCGTGCAGGATAGGCTCTATATGTCCGATTTTGACAAGCAGATAAAAGCCCTCGAAAATCAAGGAAAGGAGCCTGAAAATTGATACTAGAGAACAAACTCGGCATCACCGATTAGGAAATAAACATGTTGGAAAAACTAAAAATTCTTTTTGCATCTTTCATAGCTTCTTTTGGGTTGTTTATTATATTATTGACAGTTTCTTCATTGTTTACTAGTCAAGAAACATCTATAAAAATTGCATTCTTAAGTCTTCCGTTCATATATATTTTTCTTTTTTTGTATTTTTATAAAATAGCTGTAGAAAAAAAATCTGAGATAGAGTATATATTTTTTCCCTATAAAAATAACAGTCGAAATCTTAAAAATGATGATGCAAAACACACTTACACTATGTCGAAAGAATATATACAAAAAGAAAGAAAGATTGCTTATAAAGATGGCATAAAACTCTTGTTGATAGTTCCGATAATCTTATCATTTTTACTTTTAGGAGGTGTGCCATTTATTGCAGTAGTTATCTATATGGGGGTGACGGTAATACCTATAATCTATGTTACATACAAGCGAACAAAAGAAAAATTTGATGGCATGAACGGCTATTTCATAACTATTTACAGAGGTGTTTTGACAATACATGAAAAAGGTAGAGAAAAAGAATTTTTTATTAAAGATTTAGAAAAAATCAAAATAAAATATAAAAACAATACCGAGAGTATCGATTATTTAGAGTTATTTACGAAAAATGAGATACTAAAAAAACCGATTAAGCTACGTGGATATGAGAATATTGAGATGTTGTTGGAGCATCTGATTTGTTTTTGTAACAATCTCTTAAAACTTGGGAACCGATGATTTAGCTTCGGCTGAAAACGGTGATGTTCCTGCCAACGTCGGGCGAAGCTAAAGCATCGCTTCCAAAAAAGTATACATCTTAAAATTGGCGAAACGAAACGCCGCATGCCAAGAAAAATTCATGGCATGTACCCCCCTTTTTTCACACAATTTTTCTTTTCTGCATAATCCATTCTTACAAATTTGTCCCGCTTTTGTCGTTTTGTCGCACCGAATCTCTTTTTGTCGCTTTCGTCCTGCAAAAACCGTAGAACAACCTTTGCACATACAACGGCGAAGTACATGGATACCTTGAGAAGGGTGTTTAAACTAAGGAGAAAAAATGTCTGAACTTCGTCAAATTGCATTTTACGGGAAAGGCGGGATCGGTAAATCTACTACATCCCAGAACACGTTGGCCGCGATGGCTTACTACTTTGACAAGAATATTATGATCGTAGGGTGCGACCCAAAAGCGGACTCTACGCGTCTTATTCTTCATGAAAAAGCACAAAATACTATTTTACAGCTTGCAGCCGAGATGGGAACCGTTGAAGACTTGGAGCTTGAAGATGCATGTAAACCGGGAGCGGGTATTTTTTCTCCCGAGTCTCCGCACGGTTGGATCAATTGTACTGAATCAGGCGGACCAGAGCCGGGAGTAGGTTGTGCAGGTCGCGGGGTTATTACGGCTATTAACTTTCTTGAAGAAGAGGGTGCATATGAGGCAGAGGGACTAGACTTCGTTTCTTACGACGTTCTTGGGGACGTTGTGTGCGGCGGGTTTGCTATGCCGATCCGTGAAGGGAAAGCGCAAGAGATCTATATCGTTATGTCTGGTGAGATGATGGCGATGTATGCGGCAAACAACATCTCTAAAGGTATCTTAAAATACGCAAACACGGGTGGGGTACGCCTTGCAGGTCTTATCTGTAACGCTCGTATGACAGACCGCGAATACGACTTGGCATGGGCACTCGCTCGTGAACTCGGAACGCAAATGATCCACTTCGTACCGCGTAACAATATCGTACAACACGCTGAGCTTCGCCGTATGACGGTTGTCGAGTACAGCCCAAAATCGGATCAAGCGCAAGAGTACAAAGAGCTTGCTCGCAAAATTATCGCGAACGATCTTAAAGTGATCCCGACTCCATTAGAGATGGATGATCTTGAGAGCCTCTTGATGGAATACGGTCTTGAAGAGGAAGTTCTTGAGGACGAAATCGGTAAATCGGCAGAAGCGTAATTGTTGCGCGCCGATGAAGGTGTCGCGGCATTGCTGCGGCGTTTACATTCTCATAATGAAAAGAAAATAAAAGACAAAGAAGGAGAATCACAATGTTTATATTAGGTTTCCATTTTCCGGCAAGCTTCGGAAATAAAGTTCCGGATGAAAAAGTAGTTGAGAAGTTAGAGGGTGCAGGGATCGATTTTGACTCGGTAAACGAGATCAAAATGACCAGCGAATCTCACGGGGTTAAAGAGACGCTTTCGTACACGAAAAAAGATACGTTTATGTTTAAAGCACTCGTACACTACGTAAAAACGGCGGAAACGGAGTATATGATCTATACAAACCGTTACCAAATATCCGAACTTTCAAAACGTTTAGACAAAGATGATGAGACGATGGCACTTTGCAAAAAATTCGACTCTATGGCGCAGTTCAAAATAACGGCAGCGTAACAATAAAAAAAAATAGAGAGAGGAGATTACAATGGGTCCAGAGTCTTTAGAAGCTAGACAAAAAGCGGCGGTCGAGGAAGTTTTAAAAGCTTACCCCGACAAAGCTGCAAAAAACCGTGCAAAACACTTGGGTGTGGGCGGTCCGGATGATGAAAGTCAAAAAACGTGCGGGAACGTTCGCTCGAACAAAAAAACCGTTCCGGGTGTTATGAGCCAACGCGGGTGTGCGTATGCGGGGAGTAAAGGGGTTGTTTGGGGACCTGTTAAAGATATGGTTCACATCAGTCACGGTCCTATCGGATGCGGGCAATACAGCCGTGCAGGTCGCCGTAACTACTACATAGGTACGACGGGTGTCGATACGTTCGTTACGATGAACTTCTCTTCCGATTTTCAAGAGAAAGATATCGTTTTCGGCGGGGATAAAAAACTGATCAAATGTTTGGAAGAGATCGACGTACTTTTCCCTTTAAACAACGGTATCACCGTACAATCGGAGTGTCCGATCGGTCTTATCGGAGACGACATCAACGCAACGTCGAAAAAATACGCTGCAGAAAACAATAAGACGATTATCCCCGTTAACTGCGAAGGTTTTAGAGGGGTTTCTCAATCACTCGGGCACCACATCGCAAACGACACGGTGCGCGATTATGTTTTCGATGCGAATCCGACGATTTTAGGGGAGACTCTTGAACCGACCGAGTACGACGTAGCGATTATCGGGGATTACAATATCGGCGGAGATGCTTGGTCAAGCCGTATTTTACTCGAAGAGATGGGTTTACGCGTCGTAGCGCAATGGTCGGGAGATGCGACGCTTAAAGAGATGGCGCAAACGACAAAAGTGAAACTGAACCTGCTTCACTGTTACCGTTCTATGAACTACATCTCCCGTCATATGGAGAAAGAGTTCGGGATCCCTTGGGTGGAGTACAACTTCTTCGGTCCGAGCCAAACGATCAAATCTTTACGCAAAATTGCTGCGTTCTTCGATGAGAAGATCCAAGCAAAATGTGAAGAGGTTATCGCTAAATACCAACCGATGGTAGATGCCGTAACAAACAAATACCGCCCGCGCTTAGAGGGGAAACAAGTTATGTTGTTTGTCGGAGGTTTGCGCCCGCGTCACGTTATCGGTGCGTATGAAGACCTTGGCATGGAAGTTATCGGAACGGGGTACGAATTTGCTCACGATGATGACTATAAACGTACGAAAGAGGAGATTTTTCGCTCTACGGTAATTTACGACGACGTAAACGAGTACGAACTTGAAGCGTTTGTGAAAAAATTACAACCCGATTTGGTTGCTTCGGGGATCAAAGAGAAATATGTATTCCAAAAAATGGGTCTGCCGTATCGTCAGATGCACTCTTGGGATTACAGCGGTCCGTACCACGGGTATGACGGTTTTGCAATCTTTGCAAAAGATATGGATTTGGCTATCAACTCTCCCGTATGGGGACATAGCAAAGCACCATGGGATAAAGTAGGAGAAGCGTAATGCAAGAGATAGAAAACATAGTAAACGGGCAAAAACTGTTTCAACGCCCCGAGTACAAAGAAGTTTTAGAGAACAAAAAACAATTCGAAGGCGGTATGGGTGCCATTAACCCTGCTAAAACTGCCGAGATTGCAGAGTGGACAAAAAGCTGGGATTACAGAGAGAAAAACCTTGCTCGCGAGGCTATCACTGTAAACCCTGCCAAAGCATGCCAACCTTTAGGTGCCGTAATGGTAGCCTTGGGGTTTGAAAACACCATGCCTTACGTTCACGGTTCTCACGGTTGTGTTGCGTATTTTCGCTCTTACTTTACAAAACACTTTAAAGAGCCTACGCCGTGTGTATCGGACTCTATGACGGAAGATGCGGCGGTTTTCGGCGGACTTTCAAACATGAAAGACGGTTTGAAAAACTGTGCGGCACTTTATAAACCGGAAATGATCGCGGTTTCTACGACGTGTATGGCGGAGGTTATCGGTGATGACTTGTATGCGTTTGCCATCGCTGCAAAAGAGGAAGACGGCGGGGAGTTTTTACCCGAAGATTTCCCTATCACCTATGCACATACGCCTTCGTTTGTGGGAAGCCACATTACGGGTTACGACAATATGATGCACGGTATCCTTGAGCAACTCACAGAGGGGCAAAAGGGTGAGAAAAAAGAGCGTATCAACATCATTCCGGGGTTTGAAACCTACATCGGTTCGATCAGAAGCGTAAAATCTATCGTCGAAGCGTTCGGTGCAAACTATATGATGATCGGCGACCACTCAGACCAGTGGGACATGCCAGCGGGTGATTATAAAATGTTTGCAGGCGGTACGCCGATTGCAGATGCAAAAGACAGTATAAACTCTAGCGCGACGATCTCGCTGCAAAAATATACTACGGCAAAAACGATGAAAATGGTGCAAAAACGCTGGAAACATGCAGGCGGTTTTTCTAACCCGATCGGTCTTAAAGGAACGGATGAGTTCGTTATGAAACTTGCAGAGTTAACAGGAAAAGAAGTTCCTGAAAAACTTAAAGTAGAGCGCGGTCGCCTCGTTGATGCGATGCAAGACTCTTACCCGTATATGCACGGCAAAAAATTCGCGATTTGGGGAGACCCCGACTTTTTGATCGGAATGGTTTCGTTCCTTTTAGAGATGGGTGCTGAGCCGACGCACGTAGTTTGCCATAACGCACCGCGCGGATGGGCAGACGAGATGCGCGCACTTCTTGACACATCGCCTGCAGCAGCTACATGCCATGTATGGGCAGAAAAAGATTTGTGGCATTTACGAAGCTTGCTCTTTACCGAGCCGGTTGATTTCATGATCGGAAACAGCTACGGAAAAGAGCTTATGAGAGATACGGGAACTCCGCTTATTTATATCGGTTTCCCGATTTTTGACCGCCACCACTTACACAGATACTCTATAGCAGGGTACGACGGTGCGATCAACTTGTTAACGTGGATTACGAACAAAGTGCTCGATCAGTTAGACGAAGAGACGAAAAATATCGCTTCGACCGACTACTTCTTCGACTTGGTTCGTTAGTTCTTACTTTTCTTCAATATTCCCCTTGTTTCAAACCGCCCTTGCCCTTGAAGGGGCGGTTTTGCAAAATTTTAATCATGCTTTTTGTTACATCCTATCTATTTAAACAACTATGTATGCACGTAAAATGAATAACGGTTTTGTTGTCGTAAAGATTACAAGCTAAAAGTTATTTATAAATAACATATAGGAACAAATTTTGCTTAT
>JAQUCZ010000062.1 GCA_028685945.1 Sulfurimonadaceae bacterium
GGCATCGGTCGGGTTCACCCAAAAGGTGGTCGGCAATAGATATATTGCGCTGTTTTCGACCTATTTGACAAGATTTTTCGCTTCGGTGCTTGTGCTAATCGGGGTGTATCTTTTATATCAAGGATGGATAGGATTATGAGAAAAATAGTGTTGGCATGTACTCTTGCAATTGCAGCTTTTGCAAGTGAGCTTGCTTACGAAGCGGTGATGGCAAAAGTGGGTAAAGAGGCAATGGTACTTGAGATAGGAGCAAGCACGTGCAAGGCATGTAAAGAGATGAAAAAAACGATCGATGCACTCAAAAAAGAGAATGCCGATTTGCCCGTTTATATCATAGACTTGCGCGAAAACAGAGAAGCTGCCAAAACGTTTAAAATACAAATGATCCCTACGCAAGTGGTGCTGGATAAAAACGGTAAAGAGATTCACAGACATATCGGGGGTGTAAGCAGTGCGGACGTGCTTAAAATGGTAGAACTCTCAAAAGCGGAGGAGAGATAATGAAAAAGTTTCTAAGCCTCCTTGCGCTGGGTACTCTTTTGTGTGCAAACGAACTCACCCCGCGCGATTTTGATACATATTTAAAAAGTTTTGATCTGCAAGAGAGAAAAAACATGAAAATTCGCACAGTCGATATGCTCACTTTAGTGGAGCGAGGCGAGGCGGTTTTGATAGATATTCGCTTTGCAAAAGAGTTTGCGGCGTGGCAGATGCCTTTTGCCAAAAATATCCCTCTGCCGGAGCTTCCGAATCGCTTAAACGAACTTCCAAAAGATAAACTCATCATCACCGCATGTCCCCACAACGACAGAGCAAACTTGGCGCGTATGTACTTGACCATGAAAGGGTATAACGCAAAGTATCTTAGTGACGGGTTATTGAAAACAGCGGATTATTTGCGCGGAGAAAACGCTTCGGAGTTTATAGACGGCTTAGAGATGTTTCAAACGCCTTTGAAATGATTAGGATCTATTTTTTAAGTTTTTTTCTTGCTTTTTCTTTTGTTTTGGGCGGTTGCTCAGAACAAAATATATCATCTCATGCGATAAGTTTTCAAACATTTCAAGAAAAAGTGGCAAAGAAAGAAGCAATGGTACTTGAGATCGGTTCTTCAAGTTGTCGTAGTTGTATAGAGATGAAAAAAACAATTGAAAAACTTAAAGCACGAACCCCCTCGTTACCTATTTATATCCTCGATGTATACGATGATTTTACTATTTTTTCGTATTTTAAGCTTCAAGTTATTCCCACGCAAATAGTTATTGATAAAAAGGGCAACGAGATATACAGACACTCGGGTATTTTAAAGGAAGCGGAGCTTTTAAAGCTTGTAATGACCTTGGACGCATTGTAATGCGTAGCAATATGAGTTAAAGGATTGTAATGAGATTTATTTTTATGATGCTAATGAGCGTAGTTTTGCTCTATGCAGAGAGTATTCACGAGCTTTTGGATGCACTCCAAAAGAGCCCCGTAGATGTACATGAACAACTAAAAATTGCAAAAATGGAAGCGAAAAAAGAGTCGTTTGAAGCGAACTTTTATCCGAAACTTGAGCTTTTTGGCCCTTGCAAGCTTTTTGCAAACGCTTTCCCCTGCACAGCACGACATCCTTCAAGCACTCTACTTTCAAGAGCTAACCCTAGAAGAGCATGCCAAGAAAAATAACCTTAACCTCTCTACGGTCAAATCGCATGCCAAACGTGCAAAAACAACCTTAAAAAAACTTCTTGAAGAGTGTTGCAAGTTTGAAAAAAACGGTCGGGGCGAGACGGTTGCTTTTAGCAAAAGACGGTTCCCTTGTTCTGATTCAGGGTCTAACTTATGCAAGAAATTAAATATATAAAAATGGGTGGGGTCTTTTTTACCTAGATGTTTGAAATAAACGATTTTTCTAGGAGTCGCTATTGCTTTTTTTCTGCTAAGATACCCCTTTATTTTCCCCTCTTTAAGGAGTTTTAATGGCGGATTTGTTTCTAGGTTTCGGGCTTTATTTTGTGACGGCGTTGGTGCTTACGGGGGTGTTTTTGTATTTGTATGCACTGGTGACTCCGTACGACGATTACGAGTTGATTTTTCATAAAAACAATACGGCTGCCGCGCTTGGATTCGGCGGGGCGATCGTGGGTGTTGCTACACCTATGTACAGCGCGCTCGTTCATTCGGTTTCGTACGTCGATTTCGTGATTTGGGGTGCGATAGCCATAGCGATTCAGCTTCTTTTTGCTTTGGTTGCTACAAGAGGTAAGACGAAGTTTTCGGTAGTGAAACAAATTGAGAGCGGCGTAGTGCCCGTGGGTGTTTTGATGGCGTTTTTGGCGATTGCCATCGGACTGCTAAATGCGGGATCTATGAGTTATTAGAACGTTTCCCCGACGGGAAACGTTTAGGCTTTTTTTAAGCCTTGCGCCCACGATTCCATAACGTTATGGAGTTGTTCGATAGGTGCTTCCATAAACTCGATAACAAACGAGTTTTCAAGTTCTGCAACCGCGATGCTTCTTGGGCGCACCGCCAAAATTTTCGTATTCGGGATTGCCGCACCGAAACAAAAAACGATGTTTTTTGCATCTTTGATCTCGCTGTTGATCTCCCCGTTGAGGTTCGTCGTATGGGCGTAATGGTCGAAAACGGCGATAAACTTTGCAATCGGATGTTGCTCTATTTTATTTTCAAAATAAGCGACAATCTCACTTACGTTTTTTTGCTCTACTTCGTTTTTGTCAAGCTCAAGGGTGTAAACAGGGTACTTTTCCAAGAAAACAGTTTTTTTCATAAATGTCCTTTATAATAATTATGTGCTCAAATTATACTTATTAAATGAACATATGTCAATTAAAAACTATTACTAAGCTTCAAAGAAGCGTTTCTCCCGTATCAGGAAGATACGGGAAGCTTCAGGGGGTTGTAGGGACATCTGTCCCTGCCACTTTATGGGCTTTGCCCAGAAAGTGTGTAATATCAGTTATGAAACAGTATCGACCCTAAGCGTATCATATTCGAACCGCATTCGATGGCAAGCTCGAAATCGCCGCTCATCCCCATAGAACAGATCGTCGCACCCTCAAGCTGTTTGTAGATGGCATGTGTAGCAAGAAAGCTTTGTTTGATAATCTCTTTATCTTCGGTATGTGCACCGATGCTCATCACCCCTTTGAGGGTTATATTGGGGCATTCGGCTTGGATCTGTTTGTAGATTGCAACCGCTTCTTCGGGCATCACGCCGTGTTTGGATGCCTCTTTGGCGGAGTTGATTTGCAGCAGGGCACTAAGCTTTTGGTTGCGTAGTGCGAGTTTTTTTTGCAGCTCCTGTGCAAGCTCGAGAGAGTCGAGCCCTTGAAACAACGACGGATTGATATCCAAAAGGTTGTTTATCTTGTTTTTTTGCAGATTGCCGATAAAGTGCCACTCCAAAGGCAGCTCGTTGAGTTCTTGCGATTTGTCGCGCAAATCCTGCACCTTGTTCTCTCCGAATGCGCGTTGCCCGATGTTGTAGAGCGCTTCGATTTCTTGGCATGTGGAGTATTTGCTTACCGCTACGATCTTTACGATATGGTGTGCGCTGACTTTAAGGCGTGCGGCTTCGACTCTTCTTATAATGGAGTCTATGTAGATTTTATATTCCGTTTGTGTCATGGTTTTATCCTAATAGTCTATTTATGTCGTTGTAAAGCCCAAGCCCCATAAGCCCGAAAAGCACCACCCATCCCGCGATGGTGAGTTTGATAATTACCGCTTCGCTGGGTACATGCCTAGTGATAAACTCGTAAAGGTTGAACATAATATGCCCGCCATCGAGTGCAGGGATCGGCAAAAGGTTGAGTACGCCGAGGTTAACCGAGATAAGTGCGGCAAAAAAGAGCACCGCCATCCAGCCCGCGTCGGTAGCATCGGAGGTGAGTTTGACGATGCTGATAACACCGCCTAACTCGCTTGCGGGAACCTCTGCCATGATGAGCTTTTTTACCCCCGTAAAGATAAGGGTCGAAGCGAAAACGGTTTGATCCGCGGCATAAGAGAGGGTTTCGAAAAAATCAAGATCGAGGCGGTGGGTTACCCCCGCACTCGTGATACCTATCATCTTTTTTTGCACCGTGTCGCCGTAGATGTCGGTCGTTTCGCGCATCTGCGGGGTGATGATTTTAAACTCCAAAAGATCGCCTCTTCGTATTTGCAACTCCAAGCTCCCTTTTGCGTTGGCGATCACATCCGCCATTTCGTTCCATGTGGTGATCGCGACGCCGTTGATGGCATGTACGGTATCGTTGGCTTCAAGGCCCGCAATAAACGCAGGGGAATCTTTTACCACTTCGCCTATGACGGGGGAGAGGGCATTAGGACCGCCGAGAGCTATGAAAAAATAGAGTACGTACGCCAAAGCAAAATTTGCCAAAGGTCCCGCAAAAAGGATAAACATACGCTGGAGCGGGGTTTTCGTGTTGTAGCTGTCGTCGTCGTAATTTTTTTTGGAAGGGTCGGTATCGTCTTGCCCCTTCATTTTAACGTAGCCGCCAAGCGGGATCATCGCGATGCGCCATTCGGTGCCCCATCGACGAAACGAGGCGATTTTGTTTCCGAAACCGATGCTAAACACCTCGACGTAAACCCCTACCGCACGTGCGGCAAGGTAGTGGCCTAGTTCATGAAAAAAGATAAGTGCCGAGAGGACTAAAAGTGCGACGAAAATACTCATTTGACTCCGTCCTTCGCAAGGGCGTTTTTAAATCCCCAAAGATATTCCAACCCCGAATACACCGTAAGGGCAACCGCGATCCAAAGCAGCAGGTCGCCAAAAGACCAGTGCATCAGCAAAAAGCCGATCGCTACCATTTGCGAGACGGTTTTGACTTTACCCGCCCGGCTTGCTTTGACGCTGATCCCCTCGCTGATGGCGACCGTACGAAGCCCCGTGATAAAGAGTTCACGCACAAGGATAATATAGATCGCCCATGCGGAGGCTTCGCCGATCATCATTAGCCCTAAAAATGCCGCCAAGGTGAGCATCTTATCTGCAAGCGGGTCTAAAATGGCTCCTAAAAGCGTTGCCTGATTCAGCTCTCGTGCAATGTAGCCGTCAAAAAAATCGGTGATGGAAGCAAGGACGAAAAGCAGAGAAGCAAAGTAGTAGTTCCATGTGACGTGAAAACCGTTTTGGATAAAAAATTCCGGATTAAGAATAATCCAGAACATCAAAGGGGCAAGTAGTATTCTCAGTGAAGCAAGCGTGTTTGGCAAATTTAGCAAAGAGTCTCTCTTTTTTAGGCGCTATTTTACCTTTTTATTGCTTGTTTGCGCTTAACTCAAGCTCGATAGCCTTGTTGATACACGATTCTATCGAGGTTGTGTCGGCAATAACTGGGGTGATATATTCGGGGAAAAATTTAGCCGTCGTGTGCCCGATCGAGATAGCGGTAAAACTTTTTTTCCATTCGAAATTTTTGAAAAAACACTCGATGGTGGAGGGGGAAGAGAAAACTATATAAGAATTCTCGGGGAGCTCTTTGATTTTCAATGCATCGTTGCAGCGATTTTCGTAAACCACTACGTCTTCACATGCCACGCCCGAGGTTCGAAGAATCTCCATAAGATTCGAAACCACTTTTTTGCCGCGCAGATAGAGCACTCTTTTGCCGCGCAGCTCTTCGACGAGTTCGTTTGCGAATTGATCTCCGTGTTTGGTAACACCGACAAATTTAAGATTGCCGCCGAGCTTTTTGATGGTCTTTGCCGTTTGTGCCGCAATAGCGTACGAGGGGACGTCTCTCCAGTTTTTATTGAAAGAATCGATCGCTAAAACACCGTTTTTAGAGGTAAAAACGACGGCATCGTATTGGCTAAAATCTATTTCGTTTTCTATAAAATGGATTTTATATATCTGGATATTCTTGGCATGTGCCGCTTTTTTATCCCCGAGAGTGTAGATATTCATATTGTTTATTTTCATTTTCATTTTGAACGATTCTATATTTTTTGTTATAAAACCTTTTTTTTCCTTTCGTGTATCTAACAAAACGACGCTTTTGTCGTTTTGAACATGGTAGTCAAACTTGTTTTTACTAAGCTCGTAGGTAAGCTTCATCAGTTCGTCGTAGCGCTGTGCAGGGGTGTAGGCTCCGTCGGGCACGAACGCATGGACGTTTACGTTGTATTCGTAATATAAAAGATTGAGTTTATTGATGATCTTTGTAAAATTGCTCATAGAGGGGATTGTACCGTGAATAAGTAAATTTTTTTATCAAAAACAACAAAAATGTAGTTTTTTTAATTTTTTACGTCAGGGGGAGAAAAAAATAGGGTAGTGCCCCCGAAAAAGAGGGCTAAAAAACTTATTGGAAGGTCGTGCCGCCGTCGATGATGATCGTTTGCCCCGTAAGCCAAGAGGATTCGCTGCCGCATAGGAACAAACATGCTCCCGTGAGATCCTCCGCTTCACCCATACGACCAAGCGGTGAGCGTTTAACAACCTCGCTTTTCACCTCTTCGTAGTTTGGGAAGGCTTTCAGCGCATCGGTGTCGATAGGCCCGCCGCTAACGGCATTGACGCGGATGTTTTTCTCGCCGAGTTCTGCTGCTGCGTAGCGTACCATCGCTTCGAC
>JAQUCZ010000063.1 GCA_028685945.1 Sulfurimonadaceae bacterium
TCGCATGCTTGACGAAACTCATCTGCCCCGAACCCCAAAACGCATGCATAAATTGTTTGGCATGTCCTTTATAAAGGGTCTTCATCTTTGCCAAAATCAGGTTATGAAACCCTCCGTTTTCCGGCATGTGGTAATCAATAAGATCGGGCGCCGTCGTTTTTAAAAGAGGCAAGAAGATACGTTCTGTTGCCCATCCCATGTATTTGTCTTCCAAAGGGGGTTTGCCCACGACCGTTGCCAAATAGGTACGCTCTTTTTGCATCGTGATAGCACTTACCTCCAAAACGGGATACGGTTCGGCAAGGGTATAATACCCCGTATGATCTCCAAAAGGTCCCTCGATGCACATCTCGTTGGTATCTACCCACCCCTCGATCACGTAATCGACATCTTCGGGAATATACAGCGGCGTAGTGAGCGATTTAACCAAAGTTGCAGGCTCTTTTTTGATCAAACCGTACAAAAGCAACTCGTTTACGCCATAAGGAAGCGGAGCGGTTGCACACCACGTATAGAGCGGATCGCCCCCGATAGCGATCGAGACGGGCATCTTTTTCCCCTCTTTTTGGTACTGATCGAAAAAGTGGGAGGAGTCTTTATGGATCTGCCAATGCATCCCCAAATGGTTTTTGTCATGTACTTGCAAACGGTACATGCCAAGGTTCACCATCTCGCCGTCAAAACTCTGCGTATACACCTGCCCCATCGTAATAAACGGACCGCCGTCCTCTTCCCACGTAGTCAGTACGGGAATTTTATACAAATCTACCGCATTGTCGGTATAAACGATCTGTTGGCATGCGGGCTTTTTCTTATTGCTCTTTTTTGGAAAGATATTTTTAAGTGCAAAGAGTTCGCTTGCCATAGCGATCTTATCCAGAAACTTCGCAGGCGGCTTTAAATGCAGCAGCTTCGTAATCTCTTCTGCGACCGACTCGATAGTACGCCCAAAAAGTATCTCGCAACGTCTATAGGAACCAAAAACGTTCATCAAAACAGGCTCTTCAAACGTAATACCTTTTTTCTTATCGACGACCTTCGTAAATAAAAGCGCTTTACCGCCCCCTTTTTTCTTTACTTCGGCGTAAGCAATATGCGGAATCTCCAAATAGATATCAAGCGTATCCTCGATAATTTTGAGTTCCCCCTCTCTTTGGAGGAGTTTGATCGTTTTTTGCATCTTATTTTTGCACCATCATCGCTTCTGCATCTTTTAAAAGCTCTTTGGCACCTTTGGCGATAAACTCCTGTGCAAACTCGCGACCGAAAGTTTTGTAGTTGTGTTTAGAGATCAATTTTGAATCGCTTAAAACTTTTGAACCGTCAGGCAATCCAAGCGCTGCACGCACGATCACGTCGTCGTTTTCCAAAACGGTAGCATTCACGCCGATAGGCACGTGACAACCGCCGTCAAGTTCATCGACGAAATCTCTCTCGATAGTAGTTTCGATACGGCTAAACTCATCTTCAAGTTTGGCTACGATTGCAAGCACCTCCGGATCATTGATCGCTTCGATACCCAGCGCACCCTGCCCCATAGAGGGGATCATCTCAAAAAGCGAGATGGGGTAAACATATTCCACCGCATCCAACAGTTCAAGTCTATTGATCCCCGCAGCGGCAAGTATGATCGCATCGAACTCCCCCTCTTTGAGTTTTCTGATACGTGTATCGACGTTCCCGCGCAAATCTTTGATAATAAGATCGGGACGCAGTTTTTCAATCTGCATACGGCGACGCAAAGAGGATGTACCTATCACCGCTTTTTTAGGAAGCGCGTCGATATCGGCATATTTTTGGGACAAAAGCGCATCGCGCACGTCTTCACGCTCCGTAATCGCCGCAAGCACAAGCCCATCGGGCATTACCGTCGGCACATCTTTGAGCGAATGCACCGCAATGTGTGCTTCGCCGCGAAGCATCGCCTCTTCAAGCTCTTTTAAAAACAAACCCTTCCCGCCTATAGCCGCAAGAGGTCTGTCGATAATCTTGTCTCCGCTTGTTACAATAACATTTAACTCAACCTCCAAACCGGGATTTTGTTCCTCTAACACTGCCTTAATGTGGTTTGACTGCCAAAGTGCAAGTTGTGAGCCTCTTGTTGCTATAACTAGTTTTTTCATATCTATTGAACCTTTTTATACATAGTTTTTGATTTATCCGCTTTGCCGTCAAAGAACATACTCGGCGTTCCTTGTACCATCATCTCATCCGCTACCCTAAGGGCGAAATTAAAATGTTTTTCAACCTCGGGGTTTGCTACGTCGGCAGGTGTGATTTTGGTACCCAAAGTTTTGTTAAACGCCTCCAAAATCTTTTCGATATTGGTCTCTTTAGCATCTATCTCTACTTTATAAAGATCCAAAACGACGTTTTTACGCCCTTGCATCTCCGCGGCGATCGCAGCTTTTGTAAGCCCTACCGCAGCGGGGTGGAGCGAAGCAAGAGGGAAATGGTAGTAGTAAATCGCAAATTTTTTAGGGTCTTTCTTCATATCCTCAATCGCTTTGGGCACGAACGTTCTACAAAACGGGCACAGAGGATCGGAAAAGATCGCTACTTTATGTTTGGCATTGGGATTACCGTAGATAAGGTTTGCTTTATCGTAAAAGCTCTCTTTAAAACTCGGCGTCACGCTCTCTTTCAGCGACTCTCCCGTTTTCATATCGACCAAATCTTGGGTGATGATCTCGCCGTTGCTAAACCAGATCATCTTTTGTGCCACCGCTCGCTCTTGCCCCTGAGCTTTGATCGTCGCATCTACTTTAACGATATAAGCGTCCCACCCTTTGAGGGCTTGTAAACTTGTTTTATCCGCTACTGTTACGTTTAGCTTAACGATGTTAGGGTTTTGTTTAAAAGATTTTTTTAAAAAATCGACAACCTTTGCGTCGGAGCTGTTTGCGCTTAATACGCTACTTAAGAGAAGTGCTGTCGCTGATAATTTCAACATCGATGACATCGGAATCCTTTTGTGTTTGATAAAATTTTGTTTTAGAATTTTTCGATTTTACACTATAACGATTAACAATCATAGTCGTTACGGCGCTAAACTGCATGAGTATCCCCACGATATCGGTTAAAAACCCCGGGATAATCAGCAAAACCGCCCCCAAGAGGGTAAAAAGATTTAAACTGTGAAACTGCTGGATATCGATACAGTTATACGAGACTGCATCGAGGTTTTCTTTAAGTGTTTTTCTGAAATTCACGAGAATCGAGATTCCCACAAAAGCACTTAAGAGTATCTCAAAAAAAGTTGCAAGCCCTCCGATCGCCGAGGAGATAGCGACGGAGACGAGAACCTCCGCAAAAAGATAGAGCAAAAAATAGATCATAACGCTAAAAGCTCCGTGATTTTTGCCAAAATCGCCTCTTTTGCGACGGCTTGTTTGGTTTTTGTTTTTCTCTCGTAAATCTCGACCACTCCGTTTTCAAGCTCTTTTCCGATAATAATCGTATAGGGGAATCCGATTAGTTCGGCATCGTTCATTTTAAATCCGAAACGCTCTTTGCGGTCGTCGTAGATCACTTCGACGTTTTGCGCCAAAAGCTCTGCATAAAGCTCTTCGGCAAGCGCAGTTTGCGCCTCCTCTTTGATGTTGGAGACAAGGATATTCACCGCATAAGGAGCCGCCTCTTTCGTCCAGATACATCCCGCATCGTCATGGTGCTGCTCGATAATCGCGGCAACAAGACGGCTTACGCCCATTCCGTAGGTTCCCATAACAAAAGGCTGCGCTTTGCCGTTCTCATCCAAAAATTCCGCTTTAAGCGCTGCCGAATAGGTGGTGCCGAGTTTAAAGATATGCCCCACTTCGATCCCTTTGGTAAAAGAGAGTTTGCCGTTGCAATACGGACAAATATCCCCCTCGTTTACCTCGGCGATATCGGCATAATAGGCTTCGCTAAGAACCGACATGCCAACACCCACGTAGTGGTAGTCAACCTCGTTTGCACCGCAAATCATCGCAGTCGCATCGCGTAGATCGTTGTCTATTACGTGTTTTGCCTTCGTCTGATCGAGCGGTCCGATAAATCCCGGAACCAGCCCTAGCTCACGAAGCTCCTCTTCACCGACATCGACCAAGTCGAGGGCACCTGCGGCGTTTTGCGCTTTTTTCTCCTGCAGATTGTCGCATCCGCGGATAAAAAACAGAACAATCTCGCTGCCATCTTCGTAAACGGCGCGTTTTGCAACACACTTGATTGTATAGTATCCAGAAACTTTAAAGAAATTTTCCAAATCCTCGATCGACTTGACGTCGGGGGTTTTAAACTTGTTAAACTCCGCTTCGGGCGCTTGCGGGATATGGGAACGTCCCGAACGTTTTGCCGCTTCTACGTTTGCGCCGTACTCGCAGCTATCGCACACCGCTATCGTGTCCTCACCGCTGTTTGCAAGCACCATAAGCTCTTTTGACCCCGTACCGCCGATTGCGCCGCTGTCTGCCTCTACGATTCTAAAATCTAGCCCCAAACGGGTTAAAATACGTTTGTATGCCGCTTCCATCGCATCGAATTCTCTGTCCATATCCTCATAGGAACTATGGAAACTGTAGCCGTCTTTCATGATAAATTCGCGACCGCGCATTAATCCGAAACGGGGTCTTGCCTCGTCGCGGAACTTCGTTTTGATTTGGTAAAGATTTAGAGGGAGTTGTTTGTAACTCGTAATACGGTTACGCACAAGATCCACCATCATCTCTTCATGCGTCGGCCCGAGTACGAAAAGGTTCTCTTTTCTGTCGTGAAAACGAAGAAGCTCTTTGCCGAATTTCTCGATCCTTCCGCTCTCCCTCCACAAATCTGCAGGGGTGACGAAACTTAGTTCCACCTCTTGGGCACCTGCGCGCGCCATCTCTTCGTTGATCACTTTTTCAATTTTTTTAATCACCCGTTTTGCCAACGGCATGTAGCTATAAAGCCCGCTTGCAACCTGTGAAATAAATCCTGCACGCGATAAATAGATGTGGCTTACCAAAGTCGCATCGGAAGGTGCCTCTTTTGTCGTAGGAATAAACGCTCGTGTTCTTCTCACTTTTTTGTTTCCTTATTCAGATATGTTTCATTTTTTTGTTGTACTAAAAACTGCATCGCACCCGTGACGCGGTCAAGATCGCTGCCGCGAAGCTCGCTTCGCATCCTTGCCGTCATGTCGTGCAAAAATCTTTTTAAAACCTGCTGTGCCATTTTATGTACTTGTTCTTCATACTCTTTTGGGATAAACCCTTTCTCTAAAACACGTTTTGCTTCCGCATCGGCATCTTGGTAGGCTTTTTTATATATCTCTTTGATGACGGGTTCGATATCAAGAGTATTGAGCCACTCAAAGAACTCTACCACGGCGCGCCCTATGATGGCATGTGCCGCTTTTGCACTCTCTTCCCTCTCCCCCATGTTTTGCGAGACTATCGATTTAAGATCGTCGATAACGTACAGGTTGATTCGCTCCCCCGTGGCATATTTAATATCCCGCGGAAGCGCCAAATCGAACCAATAGCGGTCAAAATCGCACGGCTCGATAATCGCATCGGTGATGATAGGCTCATACGAGGAGGTCGCGGTAAAAAGGATCTCAAACTCGTTGATTGCTCGTGCCAACGATTCAAGCGGCAGCGATTTAGCGCCGAGTTCACATGCCAAGGCATCTGCTTTGTGTTTGGTGCGGTTCATAATGTACACTTCGGCACCGCCCGAGATAAGATGTTTTGCAGTGATTTGCGACATCTCCCCCACACCGATCACAAGCGCTTTTTTCCCGCTCATATCTTGAAGTACCGATTTAAGCTGCGCTACCGCTACGCTGGCGATTGAGACGGGTTTGGCGGAGATATCGGTAGCATTTCTCACTTTTGCGGCGCATTTAAATGCCGCCTTGATCGCCCGTGCGATTTTTTTGCCGCAGTACCCGTGATCGAGAGAAAATCTAAAGGCATCTTTAAGCTGCCCTGCTATTTGGGTCTCTCCGACTACCATCGAATCGAGCGACGATGCTACGCTAAAGAGATGGTGGATGGCACTGCTGTCGTCGTAAATATCGGCACGCCCCTCAAGCTCTTCGATACTGATACCCGAGCGTTTATGCAGCATCGTAAAAATATGGTTCGTAGCATCTGCAACATCGCTGCAACTGCAAAAAACTTCCATTCTGTTACAGGTGGAGATCAAGATCGATTCGTTGATCGAAGCGGCACTGTTAAGGCGCGCTAAACAGCCGTGCATATCTTCGTCGTTGGGGTAAGAGAGTTTTTCGCGAATCTCGAGCGTAGAATTTTTATGGGTAAAGCTAATATTAAGATAATGCATCAGTAACTTCTTTGGATCATTGCTTCTAAGATAGAAACAAGCTCTTCATCGTCGGCGATTGCTTGCATCGCTTCATGAGAGAGTTGTTTTGCCAGAGCAAACGACTGCTCGATCGTTTTGTGTTCCTGCATTTTTTGCAAAATCCATGCCGATTCTTCGGCAGAGAGTTTCTTGGCATGTGCACGTACGAGCCGCTCTTTGTCCTCGTCGTTTAAAGCTTTGTAAAGATAGATATAAGGAAGCGTACATTTGCCCTCGACAA
>JAQUCZ010000064.1 GCA_028685945.1 Sulfurimonadaceae bacterium
TTCGATAAAACTCTCGGCTATCTCGGTATAAATCAGCGGTGCATATTCAAAGAAATATCTTTGCGCTACGGCATGTAAAAACACCCTGTTTTCTTTTTGGCGCACCCGTGCATACCCCTCCTCTTTATCCAGATAAAGCACTTCGGTACAAAAAGAGACAAACTCGTGTACCAGCTCTTTAAAGAGAATCGATTCTATAACGGAAAGCTCAAAGTCGCAAAAATTTTTTATATGTAAAAAGTTCAGCTGCTCTTTGTAGGTTTTATACACGATCTTGTGTGCCAAAAACTCCATCGCTTCGGCTCTCTCTTGCGAAGAGGCGATCCCCAAAACCTCTCTTTCAAAAAGAGCGGGATCTTCAAAGATTTTGACTAAGAGTTCCTCTTTCTCTTTGCGTAACATCTAAATAAGGCGTGCTATCGTTTGGGAAAATTGTACCGTGTCGCCTGCTTTGATTAAACACTCCAAGGTCTCTTTTTCGGCTAATACCACGATGGTTGAACCCATCTCGAAACACCCGAAATCGCTCCCTTTGTCAAGATAAAGGTTTTCAAAATTATACGCTTGCGACTCAAAAACATTTGCATTCGTTTTGATACGCGGCTCAAAACCTACCTGCATCACGCCGACGTTTAAGGCACTTACCAAAACGATATAAAGAGTTTTGCCGCTTTGGGTTTTACATGCCAAGACCACCCGCTCGTTCTCGATAAAAAGATTGAGGCGTTTGTTGAGCGAAGGGATATTTACGGGGTAGAATTTTCCCGGAATATGCACCGCCTTGAGCACTTGAAGATTTGCCGGCATATGGTAGCGGTGGTAATCTTTAGGGGAGAGATAAAAATTGATAAAACTCCCTCCGTGTACCTTTTGTTTCTCCTCTTCGCTAAAGTGTTCTCCCAAAAGTTCGTCCGTATTGTACTTCATCCCCTTGATCTGCAGCGCGTACGCATCGTCCAGAGTTCCGCATTCGGTAATAAGCGAATCGCACGGTGCGATAAAATCGCTCCCTTCCAAAGAGAACTTTCTCCCCTCGCGCAGTTTTCGGGTAAAAAGGGCGTTGAGGGATTTATAGGTATTTGGGTGATGAAACTCGCTCATATCAAGCCCCATAATTTTCACGTAAGCGTTATTGACTATCTTTTGAAACCATCTCGGAAACTCTTTGGAAGCAAATTTTCCGAATATTTGCGAAATTGCAGAAGTGATATGTTTTTCCATTGTGTTTTTCCTTTGGTATTAATGTATCTTGCGTTTTGCTATCTCTTCGATAAGCACGGTGGCGTAGGAGCCTTTAGGAAGCGAAAAGTGAAGTTCGTACTGCGCATCTTGAGAGTTGTATTTCCCCTCCACCTCACTCGGATAAACCCATGCATAGCGTCTTGCACCGTCTTCGTTGATCGAAACCGAGAACTCTTTTTCGATCATCCCTGCCGTTCCCTGCGCCGTTTTTACTTTTTTACCCGATAAAAGTCCCGTTACCGAGATATCTTTGTCGTGAAACCTTTGAAAATCGTGTTCGCTTCCCTCAAATTCGAACAAACGCCCGTAGGGGTAATGTTCCATCAAATCGCCCGAGAGAATTTTAAAAGGGTGGGTTTGGCTTTTTAGCTTCTCTATTTCGTGGTTTGGCATGTTCAAAAGCGGTTCAAGCTCTTGTGCCGTAAAACTCGCCACGAGAGTGTTTATCTCGAGTCTTCGGCTGAGCCAAAGGTTAAAGAGATGGCTTTGATAAGCGCTGATAAGCAGTTTTTTCAACTTGACGTTGCGCTCCTTTCTCTCCCCTCGAACGATCTGCTCCCCCAAAATATAGTTATCGCCGTCGTTGCCGAAGCGTTGGTATCCGAAAAAGTTCGGCATTCCGTGAGTTGCGATATTTTTAAGCGCTTCATCGATCTTTGTCGCAGCGGTCGGGGAGACTTTTTTGAGTCGGATATAAAAACGGTTTCCTTTCAGATGCCCGATGCGGATTTTGTTGTTATGGTAGGTTTTAGAGAGGATTTTTATATTCTCGTGTTCAAAACGATCCAACGCCTCTTCGTGTTTTCTATGCACCGAAATATACTGTTTGGTCATGGCATGTTTGTCTTTTAGCCCCGCGTACCCTATCTCTTTTTGATGTATCCCCAAATATTTGGCAAGCATCTCCACAAGATCCAAAGTTGCAAGCTCTTTTTTCCTCACAAATAAAACAAGGTGTTCCCCGTCGTTGCTAAACTCGTACAAAGGGATCTCTTCGACGACGAAATCTCTAGGACTTTGTTTGAAATAAAAATCTATACTTGAATGCCCCAGCGAATAAAATCTATCCATTTCGTTCCTTTAAAAATGATGCGATTTGCATCGGTTTATATATTTTTTTCTTGCCGCACTTGCAACGAACGTCACCTTGGTTCGCGTCGCTTTGGCATGTTGCAAGAGCGCTTTTTTATCTCGCGGATCGATCGCAAAAAGTATCTCGTACTCTTCGCCGCTGCAACCGATGTTTTTAGGAATCTTTCGGACAAAAGAAAAACCGAGGCGGTTTACGCTCGCGAATTTCCCAAGATCGCTAAAAAGTCCGTCGGAGATATCCATCCCTGCGCGCAGCAAACGGATACTTTTCTCTACGAAATTACGACGCAAATCGGTACAAACAAACTTGGAGCGCTTGTGAATACGACCGCCCCGCAAGAGTTTTTGCAAATCTTTTTTTGAGTTGCCCAGCGTTCCCGTGTATCCGATAAGATACCCCTCTTTCATACCGCTGCGGCGTAAAGGTTTTTTGGTCTTTGAAATGATAGTCACGGTGATATCGAGCTTCGTGTTACTAATGGTATCGCCGCCTATGATGGCGCAGCCGTATTTTTTCGCCGTATCGCTAAAGCCGCATGCCAACTCTCGCATCTGCTCGCGCGTGATCGTCTTGGGCATCGCAACGCTTAGCAGTGCGTATTTAGGCGCAGCATGCATCGCTATCGCATCGGAGATATTTACGACCATCGCTTTTTGTGCGATCTGGTAGTGGCTCATCCATGCCGTTTTAAAATGGATATTCTCAAAAAAAGCGTCTTTGGAATAGACGTATCCGTCTATATACGCACCGTCGTCGCCGATATGCATATCGCTAAACTGAGAGATAAAAAAACTTTCTAAATCCAATAAAACTTCTCAAAAAAAAATATTTATTCATAAACATTTAAAGATTAAGTGTGAATTAATAACCTTAAATATAAAATAATGGCAATTATATCATCTGTTTAGGAAATTCCCATGAAACACTCCATAAAAAAGATTTTTAGCAACCTTTCCGCGCTTCTTATTTTTTCCACTTTACTCGCCTTTGTTGCATTTGCTTTGATTATGGAGCAAACTTTTTCTTTTTATAAAGTACAAAACCTTCAAGAACAAAAACAGATCATAGCATCGCTAAAAGATTTGGAAAAAAAAGACGTCGATCTGGCGATTATTCAGTTTAACGGAAAAAGTACGCAGCTCTACCACGAAATCGACAAGCTCCAAACTCTTTTCGACTACGATTTTACCGCAGACGTGATGTTTGGGCACAAAGAATCTTACCTTCAAGACCTTGACACCCTCCGAGCGCTCACAAAACGTTTTAACGACATTGCCATAGACTACTACACCTCCGACGATCTCAATGCATCACAAAAGTTTGAAAACCTCAAACAAGCTTTTTACGATATCAACTCATTTATCGACAAGCTTATTATCCAAGACGGAACGTTCATCCAAGAAAAGTCAAATTTTTTACGCAGCATCATCGTCGCCTTTTTCGTTGTATTGCTTTTTACTACTTTATGGTACCGCAAAAGACTTCAAGCGATCTACGCCGATCTTATGCACCTTTATTCGGTTGAGAACAATAAAAAAGATTACGTCATATTTTCCGAAGAAGCCGACGCCGTTGCTCTTCGCATGAAACGCAAACCGACCGTAACGGACAACCCTGCTATGCTTGACCCTCTCACCGAGATCAACAACGCAAAAGGGATGATGGCATCGTATGCAGAGAAAAAGGGGATGAAAGACAGCAACTTCACATCCGTAACCGTCGTTGAGATCGATAACTTTTCAAAATCCAACCGAGCCTACTCCCAAGAGATATCCCAAGCGATTCTTAAAAAAGTAGCTTTTACGATTTCATTGTACGAACAACCTACCGACGTCGTTGCCAGAACCGACTACAACCAGTTTACGATTATCCTCTCAAGAGCTTCTAAAGAGCAATCTTTCAAAGATATCGACGTGATCCGCCAAAGTATCTCCGAACTTAAATTTAAAGTCCCCGATCAAGGGCAGGTGCAGATCACCGTTAGCGGCGGTTTTATTATTAAACCAAATAACGTAAATCTCGAAGATGCTATTAAGCAAGCGAAAGAGATTATGTATTTTGCACAAAAACACGGCAAAAACAAAATCGCTCAAAAAAGAGATATGGCAGAACACGAGCTCTAACATCTCCCCCTTGAGGGATGTTTGAAAAAGTGTAACTTTTTAACCCTTTCTTCTTTGCATGTGTCCAAAATCGTAACATTTTCAAACTTCCTAAAAACAAAACGGCTATTTAACCTTTCCAAAGATTTTTCAAGATATAATCAGCTTTATTTATATTTTCACTACGAAGGAAAGCTAATGAGTATTCCTATTTATACTTACGACGCGATTATTGTCGGTGCAGGTCTTGCAGGCTGTGCGGCGGCAAGAGAACTACAAAATGCAGGGAAGAAGGTTGCGGTTATCACAAAACTTCACCCTCTACGAAGCCATTCAGGTGCAGCACAGGGTGGGATCAATGCGGCACTGAGTGCTCAAGACAGCATCGAACTTCACGAGTTCGATACGGTTAAAGGTTCGGACTATCTAGCCGACCAAGACGCCGTTGCATTTATGTGCCAAAAAGCACCCGAAACGATCCGTTGGGCTGAGCGTATGGGGGCTGCATTTAGCAGAACCGCAGACGGAAAAATCGCGCAACGCCCTTTCGGCGGGCAATCTTCTCCGCGTGCTTGTTATGCAAAAGACAGAACGGGGCTTACCCTTTTACAAACTATTTACGAGCAAGCGTACCGCGCAGGCGTTTCGTTTTGGGATGAGTGGTATGCGGCGGATCTTATCTATAAAGACGGCAAAGTATCGGGAATCGTAGCTTTTAATATTCGTGATCAACAAGTGGTGATCTTCAATGCAAAATCGGTTATGTTCGCAACGGGCGGGTATGCAAGAAGCTACAAAATTAACTCCAACGCACATGCCAACACGGGAGACGGTCTCTCTATCGTAGCGCGTCACGGTCTTCCTTTAGAAGATATGGAATTCGTACAGTTTCACCCGTCCGGGCTTTCGGGCAACGGCGTACTTATCTCCGAAGCGGCTCGCGGCGAAGGTGGACGTTTGTACAACTCTTTGGGTGAGCGTTTCATGGAAAAATATGCACCCAACGCACTTGAACTTGCAAGCCGCGACGTCGTATCGCGTGCTATTTTAAACGAGATTCGCGAAGGGCGCGGCGTTGGACCGAGAAAAGATGCGGTATATATCGACCTTACCCACCTCGGAAAAGATTTGATTATGGAAAGACTCCCCGAATTACGCGACCTTGCACTCACGTTCTTGGGACTTGATATGATCAAAGAGCCGATCCTTATCTCTGCAACGGCGCACTACTCTATGGGCGGTATCCCCGTCGATATCCCGGGGCATGTTCGCAAAAACAACAACGAGTTTGTCGAAGGGTTCTACGCTGCGGGGGAATGTGCCTGTGTATCGGTTCACGGAGCAAACCGCTTAGGTGCCAACTCGGTACTTGAAGCTCTTTTATTCGGACGTTTCGTCGGAAAAACAATGGTAGAGGAGATCGATTCTATTTCTCTAAGACATGCCACGCAAGAGGATGCATCACGCGCATTGGCGGAGATCGACTTTATTCTTAACAACAACGGAACCGAAACCGTAACGAACCTTCGCGATGAGTTGCAACAATCGATGACTGCCAATGCGGGTGCTTTTAGAACGAAAGAGACCCTGCAAAAAGCGATCGACGATATTAAAAACCTACGCCAAAGATTTAAAAACATTCGTATTAAAGATAAATCTAAAGTGTTCAACACCGAGTTGCAAGAGGCAATCGAATTCGGTCACATGCTTGACTACTCGCTTTTCATTGTCGAATCGGCTATTGCACGTGATGAAAGCCGCGGTGCACATTACAGAGAAGATTTCCAAGCACGCGACGACGAAAATTTTCTCAAACATACCATGGCATACATGGACGAGGCGGGGAATATCACGCTTGATTACATGGATGTCGTACTCGGCAAACATGAGCTTAAAGCTAGAAACTACTAAGGGGAACGTATGAGTACACATGCTATCACGACACAAAAAGTAAATTTTAAAGTGTTCCGTTTTAACGCGGACGAAGATTATTTGCCGTACTACGACTCTTACGAGATGGAGGTCACCTCCGAAGAGGTCGTTCTCGATATTCTTAACCGTATCAAATGGGATCACGACGGAAGTTTCTCTTACAGAAGAAGCTG
>JAQUCZ010000065.1 GCA_028685945.1 Sulfurimonadaceae bacterium
TTGCCCTATGGCGGTGATAAAGTTCGTATCGCGCTCCCATCTGGGTACGAGATGCAGATGGATATGCTCGGCGATCCCCGCGCCCCCTGCACTCCCGAGATTCATCCCCAAATTCACCCCGCTTGCTCCGAACCCCTCTTTTAAAAGGCGTACCCCTTTTTGCGCCAATACACTCATATGCAGCCACGTCTCTTGAGGCAGCTCTTCGAGTTTGTCGGTGTGCAGATGGGGAATAATCATAAAATGCCCCGGGGTGTAAGGGTAGCGGTTCATCACCATAAAACAGTGCTCGTCGCGATAAAGCACGTGCAGCGCGGCATCGTCCTTGGCATGTGTGCTTATGTGACAAAATACGCACCCTTCCACCTTGTTGGTGATGTACTCGCTGCGCCACGGCGCGTATAAAATCTCTTGCATCGCTTCTCCTTTATGCGTCTATATCGGGTTTCGGTTGGCTGATAAAATACCCTTGGGTATAGTCGATCCCGAGTGCGACCACTTTATCTTGAATCTCCTGCGAATCGACAAACTCCGCGATGGTTTTCACCCCGAGCCTTTTTGCAAAGGTTGCTATCGTTTCGACGATAGTGAGGCTGTTTTTATCACTCAAAATGTTTTGGATAAGCGAACCGTCGATTTTTATATAATCGACGTTGAGTTGCGAAATACGCTGAAAATTTGAAAATCCCGACCCGAAATCATCGATCGCTATCTTGGCGCCGTAGTATTTTACCGACTTGATAAACTCCGATACGTTCTCGTAATTATCTATATTTTCGGTCTCCAAAATTTCAAAAACGACCCTCGAACCGAAATTATAGTGCTCTAACTTTTGAAGAATAAACTCGTGAATCCCGATGTCGGAGATATCGCTCTCGCTGAGATTGATACTAAATTCGAACTCTTTATCTTTAAAATACTCAAAACATTTCTCAAGCATCGTTTCGGTGAGTTGGAAATACTGATGGGAGCGTTTTGCGACGTTTAAAAAGAAAAACGGCGCGATTGCCTTGCCTTTGTCGTCTATTAGCCTCACAAGCGCTTCGTATTTTTCTATTTTGCCGCTTTGGTTGTTGTAGATAGGTTGGTAAAACGGAACAACTTTGTCGTTTTTAAAAGCATTTTTGAGTTTGCTCGCCCACTCCAAGTTGGAGCCGAACTCGTCTTTCGTGGCATGTGCTTCTTTGTAGGTCATAAACGGTTTTTTTCTTTTTTTTGCGGTTTTGAGCGCTATGTCGGCATTGACGAATGCCGAAATGTTTTGCGCATGGATCGCCGCACCTGCGGTTGCGCTTAAGGTGATTTTTCTTTTGTTGAACATATCGTGAAACTCGTAAGCGCTTATATATTCCAAAAGGGTCTCTACAAACGTCACGATAAGATTACGCGAATATTCGTAGGGAATAAAGATCGCAAACTCATCCCCCGAGAGTCTAAACACCTCGTAATTTCGCTCGCGAATAAAATCTTTAAGCAGTTTTGCAAAATCACGCAACACTTTGTCGCCCGTTTGCACGCCGTAAAAATCGTTTACCTCTTTAAAATCGTTGATATTGATTAAGACCAGAGAAACAGTAGCCTGTTCCAGTACTTTTTCGCTCAGAGAGAGACGGTTGGGCAATTTGGTAAGCTCGTCGGTGTGGAGTTGGATATTCAGTTTTTCACGGCTTGCCTCGAGCTGCTCTTTATAATGTTCCATCGAAGTGATGTCGGTCATATTAACCACATATTCTCCGTTTTCTTTCTCAAGCAGTTTTGCGTTGATATCGAAAATATACTCTTTCTCCCCCCGCTTGATTAAAACTTTTTTCGAGCGTTTGGCACTCACGATTTTTTCAATCCAATTCGATTTGTCCTCTTTGTAGATAAAATCTTTTCGCTCAACCTTTTCAAAAAAATCGCACACGCATTCGTGTTCTCTTTTAAACTCCTCGATCGTTTTATACTCCGAAAAAAACTCGAAAAAAGCGGTGTTGGCATGGGAGATGGTATCTTGAAAACTTGCAATAACGATAGAGGTTTGGGAGTTTAAAATATTTTCGTTTCTTGTCTTCTCGCGCACGAGAAGCTCTTTTCTTTCTACTAAAGAGGCATACATAGAATTGATATGGTCGCTTAAAAACGCTGTTTCTTTTGTACCGTGAATCTCCAAAGGTTTGATATTTGCTTCGTCATTTTTAATTTTATCAAGATGTTCAAACACCTTTTGAAACGGCTTTTGAATCACCTCGTAAATCGCAAGGAATAAAAACAGCAAAATCAAAAACATCAATACGAACAACGTCGTAAAAACGAGCTTTTTATTCTCCGAAACTATGTTTTGAAACTGGGTCGTAGGTTTTAAAACCACTATATCCCACCCCCAAGGGGTAAAAACAAACCTATAACCGAAATAACCGTTAAACGTCTCAAAAGCGTCGTAATGCAGAATTTGCAAAGCTTTTTCGTACGCAACCTGCGTCCCCTCTTGCGACATGCCAAGAGGGATCATGCGGCGCTTTGCATCAAACACCAAAGCTTCGTATCCCGAGTTTTCAAGTATCTGAGCAAGATTGGCAATACTCTCTTTTTGGGATGCCTCTTGTGCCTGCGCAAAATAATCGGCGTCTTTTCCAAACTCGAAAAAAAGCGTTTTGTATTCGGCATGTAAAACGTAATAAATTTTATTTGCGAAGTTTTTGATTTCGTGCTTTTGCACTTTCGTGATATGCCCTACCAGAGCATCTTCGATAACTTTTGTTCCTGCAAATCCGCCGAGTAGCGCGAGCGTTACAATAGGGACGACAAGTTTTATCTGTATGGATGTTTGTTTAAAAAGCGATGCGAATTTCATTTGAGCTCCGCAAGGCGTGTATTTTTTATCTTTTTGGCAATCGCTTCGTAGGGTTCGTTTGAAGCCTTGATGGCGCCGTATTTTACGTTTGTTCCCCACTCGTGCATCAGAAAAGCATTCTCTTTGTTTTCAAAAGGTTTTAGCGACACCAGAAGCTCTTGTATCTTCGCTGCGAGTTTTTCATCCATAGAAGATGTTCCCAAAAGCAAAAAACCCGGATAACCGGAACTTCGCTCCAGCTCTTTGATCCCCAAATGCTCGTACGATTCGTATTCGCTACTTCTCACGCTTCCTACGCTTGCTTTTTCAAGCAACAGATCCAAAATAACGTGGGAGTGGGTTCCGCTGTAATAACTCTCTAACGCTTCAAGCTTCACGCCGTATTTTTGCACCATTTCGCTTACCGCCAAATCGCCGCAGGTGGAGAGCTTTTGGGTGAGTGCAACTTTACTAAAAAGATTGCCTTGTTTGGTTGCACAACTTTTTTTAAGCGCAACCAAACTGCACGTGTAGCTAGCAAGCCCCTTTTCATCGAGAAACTGTACCAAAGGCTTTACGTTTTTCGTATGGTTTAAAAGTGCCGCATAGGGGAGAGGTCCTAGATGCGCCATAGCGACATCCCCGTTTTGGATTGCCGCTAAAAGTTCGCCGTAATCGGCATGGTAAACAATCTCAAACTCTACGCCGAGTTTTTTTGAGAGATAACCCAGCATCCCTTTGTAGTGTTTAATAACAAGCTCCGATTTGTACATCGGAAGCGGGGCAAATTTTATCTTTTCACTCCCTGCCGAAGCAGAACTTAAAAAAACAAAAACAATAAAACCGACGAGATACTTCATCCTCGATCCTTTTTTTATAAACATAAGCTTCTATGATACTACTTAAAACTTTAAATTATCAAATTTTTGATGCTATAACGGAGATGAGGCTTTAGCCTCATTAAGAGCATAACCATATTGGTAGTTTTTTAGTGAGGCTGAAGCCTCACCTCCAAAAAAAGTTAAATAACTGACCTTACGCAGCTTTTTTAAAAAGAAGCGTAAGTGATCAGTTTTTCTCCCGTATCTGTCGGTTACGGGTAGCGTTTCAGGAAACATCCCTGCGGGAGCGCTTCGCTTGTTTTGGGGGTTGTAGGGACATTTGTCCCTGCCACTTTACGTGCTTTGCTCGGAAAGTGCGTAACATCAGTTAAATAAAGGCAAAAACCAAATCGGGAAAGAGCATCACAAGCCCGAGTGCTAAAAACTGAAGCAAGATAAAAGGGATGATCCCTTTGTAGGTATCGAGGGTTTTAATAGTATCCCCCGCGACCCCTTTGAGAAAAAAGAGGGAAAGCCCAAACGGCGGGGTTAAAAAAGAGGCTTGCAAGTTGAGTGCTATCAACACCGCAAACCACACGGGATCGATCCCGAATGCATGCATAACGGGGACTAAAATCGGCACGATGACAAAACTGATCTCGATAAAGTCGATAAAAAATCCCAAGATAAAAATTGCCGCCATCGCAATAGCGATAAACACCCAAACGTCGGCGATATCTTCGGTAAAAAACTCCAAAATCATATCGCTGCCGCCGAGTTCGTTAAAGACAAGCGAAAATGCGGTCGCACCGATGAGGATCATAAAAATCATCCCGCTTAGCTTCACCGTTTCCAAACTTGCATAACGCAACATGCCAAGGCTTAAAGAACGGTTCATAAGCGCCAAAAGTGCAGCACCTACTACGCCGAACGCCGCCGATTCGGTGGGGGATGCGATTCCCGCAAAAATGGTTCCTAGCACCGCTACCATCAATAAAAGGGGCGGCACGATAGCAAAAACGATCTCTTTGGCACTCACCTCTTTAGTATCTTCAAGGAGGGGCGCTTTATGAGGCTTGAAGTAGGCATAAACGAGGATATAAACGATGTAGAGCCCCACAAGCACAAGCCCCGGTAAAACCGCTCCCGCAAAAAGCTCCCCCACGCTCACGCTCATCACGTCCCCTAAAATGATAAGAATCACCGAAGGGGGGATAATCTGCCCGAGAGTACCGCTAGAAGCGATAGTTCCGCTAGCAAGCCCTTTGTCGTAGCCCGCTTTGAGCATCAACGGCAGAGCGATAATCCCCAGCATCACCACCGACGCCGACACGATCCCCGTAGAAGCTGCAAGCATCGCTCCCACAAGCACCACGCTTACCCCAAGCCCTCCGCGCACGCCCCGCAAAAGCGCGCTCATGGCAACCAAAAGGCGCTCCGCCATGAGCGACTTTTCAAGCAACAAACCCATCATAATAAACAGCGGCACCGCCATAAGGGTGTGGTTGGACATAATGCCGTAGATGCGAAACGGTAATACCGAAAAAACATCCAGCCCCACTTCGGGGATAAAAAAAGCAAAAACGATGCTCACCGCACCGAATACGAACGCAACGGGGATCCCAACGAGCAAAAGTGCCAGTACGAGCACAAACATCGCCATGGCAATCATAACGATCTCCAAAGCACGTAGTTTTTTTTCACTTCGCACAGCGCTTGAAGTGCCAAAAACACGAACGAAAGGGGTAAAAGAGATTTCACGAGATAGCGATACCCAAGCCCTCCCGGATCGGAAGAGGCTTCATTTTGCACGAAACTCATATGGACGAAGTCGATCCCCAAATAGACGATCAAAAACGAAAAAGGGAGGATAAAAAAGAGTGCGGCAAAGATATCGACAACCGCTTTGGTTTTGGGAGTAAAACGGTGGTACAAAATATCGACCCGTACGTGTGCGCCCTCTTTGAGGGTATAGGCTATGGCAAACAGAATCACGACGTCAAAAAGGTGCCATTCCAGCTCCTGAAGCGCCAAAGAACCGCCCGAAAAAATATAACGCATCGTTGCATCGTATACCACCAAAATCACCAAAGCCGCAAGTACGAGCGCGGTAAGGTAACCCAAATAGGTTGTCGTTTTTGCTATCATTGCCGCCCTTTACATGCCATGACTAGATAAAGTTGGGTGCATCGTTGGCAAATAAAATAATATCGCCCGCTTTTGTTTGGTTTGCCAAAACGTCGGTCAGCCCCGATTTATTCCCCAAGAAAAGGGTGTTTTTCACGCTAAGATGTTTTCTAAACAGCTCCGCATTAAGCGAACCCGTGACAATTACGATATCAAAAACCTTATTGATCGCTTCGATGAGTTGCAGATTAAGCGCATCGGAACTCTCGACAAGCCCCGGCGTTACGATCACTTTGCGCCCTTGATGGAGCGAACAAAGTCGCACACCCTCAAGCATCCCGTCGATGTTGCCGTTGTAGCCGTCGTCTATAATCAGCTTGCCGCCCGCTTTTATCATCTGAAGTCTGTGTTCTACGGGTTCGAGCGATGCAACCGCTTTTTGAATCTCCTCGTTGCTCATGCCGCAATCTTTAGCGATACGTACCGCTACGGCAATGTTCATCGTCTGAAAAGCGCCCAAAACGGAGGTTTGAAGCTCCAGCCTTTCACCTTCGAGTTCCAAAGTAAATTTCGTCCCCTCCAAAGTCGCTTCGACGTTTGTAACCTCCGAGCCGAAAAAAGTGACTTTGGGATGGGGTTCATCGGTCACCGAGTTATGAATATAAGCTTTTTCAAGGCGCGGCGACTGCATAATTTCAAGCTTCGTCGCAATGATATTTCGGAGGGTTTTAAAATACTCC
>JAQUCZ010000066.1 GCA_028685945.1 Sulfurimonadaceae bacterium
TTGGCGATAGCCCCATAGAGTTTTCCTAGTTCAAGGAGTGAGACCTCCATGCCGCCAAGAGCGATAGCGATGCCGTAGTGTGAAGCTTCCTTCATTTGCGTTACGCCCGACTCTTTTAAAAAAGTATAAAAACTCGGATCTTTAAGTTCCGATGCCAAACGCACCGCAGGGATATTGCGGCTACTGATAAGTGCTTGTGTAGCTGAAAGCGGACCTAGAAATATGCGGTCATAATTCTCCGGCGTATAGGCCTGAAAGCGGTAGGGCGTATCTTTTAAAAGCGAGTCGGGGTAGATAAGGCTTTGATCCATTGCCAAGGCATAAACAAAAGGTTTGAGCGTGGATCCGGGAGAGCGTTTTGCACTGATGCCGTCTACTTGACCCAATATTTTTTCATTGAAAAAATCTGCCGACCCGACCCACGCACGCACCTGCATAGTTTTTTTCTCAATCAGCAATGCCGCGGCATTATTGATCCCTTTTGTCCGTGTTTGATTCAGCCATGCGCGCACCTCTTTTTCAAGAATTTTTTGTTTTTGCAACTCCAACGTCGTAGCGATAATGCTTGTGCCAAAGTGCTCTTTTTCAAGATAATCAACAAAATGCGGCGCATCAAAAGGGAGCGCCTCACGAGGAAAAAGATGCAGAGGCAGTTGCATCCAAGCATCGGTGTCCTCTCCCTCTTGCGCACTCAATTTTTTTCGGTAGTGCGCATAAAGTTTGTTTCTGGCATCTACCATATTTTCATAGCCGTCTTGGCTCAGTGGATTTCGTTTTGTCGGATTTTGCGGAATGACGACGAGACAAAGCGCTTGAGGCAGTGTCAACTCAGAGGCACTTTTGTGAAAATAGATTTGGCTTGCGGCCTCGACACCCTCGATATTGCCCCCATAAGAGACGCTATTGAAATAAAACTCTAAAATCTCCTCTTTTGTGTAGTGGTGTTCTAGCCAAAGTGCATAAAAAATTTGTTGGAGCTTCCCGCTTAGGGTTTGCGACTTGATGTTAAAAGCCGCTTTGGCAACCTGCATCGTTATGGTAGAGGCGCCCACCCGTCGCTCTTTGGTAATATAGGTCGCAACAAAGCCGCGCCACAAAGCGGGAAAATTTACCCCGGGGTGTGCATAAAAATATCTATCTTCATACAAAACGGTAGCGTCGATGATATGTTTGGAAAGTGCATCGTGCGAAATCGGCAATCGGTATTTTTCATCTGCGGAGAGTGTCAAACGCAGCGTCTCGCCGTTCTTGTCTTTATAGAGCCTCGAGTAGGTGTGCCACGCAAAAATCGTTTTTTTAGGTATGGCATGCCATGTATACACGAGTGCTCCCACTCCTACGAGGAGCACCGCAAAAAAGAGTTTTTTCAAAAAATATCTGCCTATTTCACGCGTATTTTCGATGCGGCGGTGTGCGATAGGATATCGGGGTCGTACATAGATGCCGCAGAAGCAGAGGGAACGATAAAGCTACCCGCCGCCGTTGCTTTGACTTTATAGCGAAGTTCCGTGAGACGGTTAGAAAAACCTGCATAAAACACGACGCGGTCTTCGCGTATATCTACGTAGTCCGATCTCCAACCGTTGTTGTCTCGAGGTACCGATTCGCGCAACACTTCAAACCCTCCCGGAAGCAAATCTACAAGCACCACATTCGATATATACGATTTTTCGGTTGCGCGAATTTTAATGCGAACCTCCAACTCATCGCCTTGGTTTACCTCTTGCACCACCGTGCCGTTTTTGTCCACGTACTCTTTGAATATCTCTATCCCTTTAGCAAAAGAGGTATCGTGCGGTTTTTTATCGTAGCCCGATTGCACCAACTGATAAAAAAGCGGTGCTTTGGATTCGATGGTAACTTCCCTCTCCTCTAAAGGTACTTTTGCCATCATAAAGGGTTTAAGCGCAGCTTTTGGAAGCGCGACTTTTTTCGTACCTATTACGAAAAACTCCAACGCATCTTCGCCGTATTTTTGCTCATTTTTTTGAGAATATGCACTTAACGCCAAAATCGTATACGAAGCGGATACGGTGTTCACTTTCCCTTGCATGAGCGGCTCTAAAAGCGGCAAAATATTTTTTGCGACATCGAGCTCTTTTTTAGGGAAATGGGTCGATACAAGATAGATATACTGCGCATTCATCGTCAGATTGGATTGAAAATCGGTATACCCGCTAGCATACGAAGGATCAAAACTCTCGATCAGTTTGCGTGCAACGTCAAACTTTTTAAGAGACATATACGAAGCGGCAATATACGCAGATGTTATATCTTTTTCCCATGATTTATCGCCCTTTTGAAGCGTCGTATGCAAATCGATAAGATAATTGGTCGCCACCTCTTCGTTTTGGATCAAAAGATAGATAGCAAGCGCTCTGTGTCTTGCCTCTTGGAGCGTAGAGGTCTGTTGTGCGGCGATATTGCGAAGATAATCGATCCCACCCTCATAAAGCGTACTCGGAATCGAAACCGTAGTCGTAGTTTTTTTAAGTTGGGTCAAAAAGTGCATCGCATAGAGGGAAGCAAACTCATCGGTGGTGTTCGATGTCGGCCAAAGCCCAAAACCGCCGTCGCCGAGCTGACGCGTTGCTAGCATAGAGAGAACCCCGTTGGCTTTTGCATCGACATCCGTATCTTTAAAATGGGAAGATTGCGACAAAGCCACCCAAGGAAAGGTTTGGGAGATGATCTGTTCCGTGCACCCGTGCGGATAGGCGCTGAGATATTCCCCCAAACCTGTTGCCAAAACAAGTGGAGAGTTGGATGCCGAGATTGTTTTGGCAGCGAGTTCTTTGTAGAGCACCCTCTCGGCGGCAACGCTACCTACATCCTTTTTGTATCCTGCTTGTATGGTTGTTTCGTAGTGCTGCGCAGGTCGGATGCTTAAAGTAGCCGTGCGGGTTTGGAAATGGTTGGCATGGGATGCTTTGAACGTCACCTTGGCTTCACCCAAGCTTTCGGTTGCTTGAAGCGTGAACGTAACTTTGTCCTCATCCCCCTCTGAAATAGCTTTGGTCACACTCTTTTGCGAAAGCAGTTTCAGGTTGGGCGTTGTCTCTATAGAGATCGCCACGGGCGCATCTTTGCCGCTTCCTTGCATCGCATTGCTAACCCCTACCGTGACATCAAAAGTATCGTGAGGCGCTGCCACGGTAAGAACGTTTGGAGAGAGCACAAAAGGACCGCGCACCTCGGTTTTTGTAAAAACAGACCCCATCGCTTCATCGCTTACGGCAAATGCCATCACTTTTAATGCGCCGTTAAAGGTGTCGGGTACGCGGTAATGTATCTCTCTTGTTTGGGTATCGGCGTCTATGATCCCAGACCAAAAAACGGCAGGCTTATCGAGTGTGCGTCCGAAAGGATTGAGGTTTGCGCCCAAAGCGCTTTTTGCCATCCTCTCCATCATATCTCCCCCGATTCCGGCTCGCTCTACGTAGTGGTGAAACTCAGGCAGCAGGAGGTCTAGAATCTGAGACGTTTGCACCAAAAGCGCTCTTTTTTTCAAGAAATGTTTCAAAGGATCGGGCAGTTCATATTTTGCGACCTGCAAGATTCCTTCGTTTACGGCATAAACCACTATTTTGGATTTTCTGTCCGTTTTGTATTGCATGGTGAGATTTTCACCCGGTTTCATTAATTTCGGCGCCTCTAAATCTATATGTATACGACGTTTTTCGCTGTTGATACTAAAAGGTGCGACCGCGAACGAGAGCGGAGAGGTAAAAATCTCTTGCGAATCGATGGCACGGACAAAGGTAACATTCACATAGGCGTTGCCCTCCAAATTGGCGGGGAGGGTTATTTTTTGCAAAGAGCTTTTGGTGCTCGTTTGAAACCATTTGTGTGCGTATACCGCATCGCTTTCGATGGTAATGAGTCCCGTTCCCGTATAAGGTGCTACGATATTGAGTTCGATCTCCTCAAGCGGCTTGTAGGTCTGCTTATTGAGTTTTACGCTTAGTTGGGCATTTTTTTCCAATGCACCCGTCGTGTTGCCCTTGGTGGCGACGTAGTAATCGACGCTTGAAAGAAGCGTGCCGTTTGCATCTACAATATTAAGGGTAAAATCGCCCCCTTCGCGGGTATCCAATGCAACCTTTTCCCCTTTGGCTTCGATAGAAAAAGGGATCTTTTTCACACTCTCTTTTTGGATCACGCTCTCATACGCATAGCGACCGTCTCTTTGTTTTGTAAGAACCGAGAGGCGTTTATTGTGGATCACTTCAAGTTTTAAATTCTCCAAAGACAAAAGATTGAGTTCTGCATCGACGGCTATAAAATGGAGTGAGCGCTCTTGCTTTTTTTTGAGGTAAGAGAGGTCGCCGTCTGCTTTTACTCCTAGCATGTAAGGTGCATTAGAGAGGAGCGCGGTCGTTTTTGCGCGTACGCTCCTGCCTCCGTCGGGTTCAAATCCTTCGGCGTCGAAATCAAGGCGGAATACACCCTCATCGTACGGAAGCTGCACGTCAAACGAGGCAAAACCCTGTTTGTCGGTTTTCATATCGTTAAAATGTATCTCTTGGGATCGGAGCATCTTTTCATTGAAACGGGGTGTCGCAAATTTGTACTCCGCGTATTTTGAAAAATGAAACTGCGTCGGCGTAAGTGTTGCGCGGGCGTGAATATTTCTATTTTGCGCGGGAAGACCAAAAAGGTTCGTAAGGGTTACCTGCGCCTTTAAATCTTTAAGACCCACCCACCCCGCGCTTTTATACGGATTGAATTTCGTTTTTATCTTCATGGTGTCGGGTTGGAACTCTTCGAGTGCGAAGGAGGCGCCGCCTAGATAGTTTTCACTTTCATACCCCGAAGAGGTTTTAACAGGAAGGTAAATATTAAAACTATATGTTCCCGTCGGGCTGCTCAGAGAGGTTGGCATGTCGATCTCGAAAAAACCGCTTGGATCAAGTGAAAAATCTTTTCTATACACCGTTTTGTTTTGTGCATCAAAAACTTTTGCACGCACCACGGTTCCTTTTTCCAGATAAAAATCGCCCTGACGTACGACCGATGCGAGATGCACGTTTTCCCCAGGTCTATAGATTCCGCGGTCGCTGAAAGCATAAGCGCTAAGCTCTTTGTTTTTGTCCGCACTCGATGCGCCGACACCGCTGATATCGTACCTAGAGTAGTTGATATTTCTGGCATACGATTCATAAGGGATAAAAGAGAGATCGTTCCCTTTTTGTGCCACTATGACCGTCGGTGTTTGTGCCTGGGTGTAGCTATCAAGATTCAAAAAGCTTGCTTTTCCCTCCGAAGATGTGAGCTTTGTCTCGATAGCTTGTCCGTTTTTGCCGAGCACGCTTACTTTGGCACCGTCGATGGGCTTGCCGCGGGTGATAGATTCTACAAAAATATCCCTGCTGCCGTCATTGGCTTTTTTCACGACGATACCCATATCGGTGACGATAATAAGCCTTTTGTCCTCAAGATAAAAATCGCGCTGTTTTTTTTCGATGTTGTAATCTTCTACCTGAATAAAAAAGATACCGCTTCCCTGATTGCGTAGATATTTGGAGAGATCCAAAGAGGCATAATTTTGGTCTTTTGGATGGTGCGAAGCAAGGGGGATTACCTCTTGAAGCTGTTTTTCGGTGATATTTTCAAAATTAAAGGAGTAGGATCTAAAATAGGGCGATGTTATATCTCCGTTCGTTTGGGATATAAGATGATTGATTTGCTCATCTTGAAGCTTTTGCACGCTTACTTTGAGTCCATTGACCCCGCGAACGGCAAAGCTCACTTTTTTCTCCCCCGAGAGCGCCAAAATCGAACCCTCTCCCATAATTTTTATCTCTGTCGGATAGGCGGGGATATAGCGGCGCTCTTTGATATCGCGGCGCAGTACGAAACCGTTCACCGATTGCATCCCTTTTAGGAGTGTTACAGAGACTTGCCCGCCGAGAGGAATTTCTGATTTGAAAAAATAATCTTTTGAGGAGGCCCCCTGTATCGGCAAGAGTGTCAGCTTGGTTGAAAAAGAGTTTTTTGATGCTTCTTGTTTGGCTTTGTCATGCAACTCCACTGCAACCTTGGCATGTTTGGAGAACTCTTCAAACGTGACGGCATCGGTAAGCGAGATATGGAAAATCTGTTCGGGATTTGCATCTTTATTGTTTATGATCTAATAATTGACGTAACTTATTTTGAGAAAACTGTAAATATCGGGAATTAAGATTTTACTCTCTTGGGCTTCATAGAGGGAAGTTTTACCTAAAGTGGGTTGGATATCTTTGCCCATGAACAGTTTAATGTAGCGCTCTTTGTCTGCAATGGCAACAGTGTCGGAGCGTACATAGAGTGTTTTGAGATTTGCCTCGTGAGTGAGTTCATAGGGGATCTCTTGCGCATTGGCGCTATCAAAAAGTTTGAGATTTTTTTTCACGGAGGCGATATCCACAGGGTGCGTAAAGGTCATGGTGGCGAAAATATTATGATCTTTCCCCCCCGCGATATCTTGTTCAAGACTCATTCTATCAATA